>JAYVMG010000486.1:0-7302 GCA_043759095.1 Acidobacteriota bacterium
CAACGCGGCGACGGTGAAGGCCGATCGCGGTGAGCGCGTGACGCAGAATCTCGGCGAGAAAGTGTACGTGCTCGTCGACGCGCTGATCGCCATCGGCAAGGAGCTGAAGGCGAGTCCTGCGTCCGTGGCGCTCGCGTGGGTCCAGGGTCAGGCGGCGGTCGCCTCGACGATCATCGGCGCGCGGCGGATGGATCAGCTCGATCAGAATCTGGCTGCGCTCGACCTGACGCTCGGCGCAGAGCAGATCGCGCGACTCGAAGCGCTGTCCAAGCCGACGCTCAGCTTCCCGCACCAGTTCCTGGCGTTTGCCGGCGCGTTTGCGCAGGCCGGGACCACGGTGAATGGAGAGAAATCGGTGGTCTGGCCGCTGACGCCGAAGACCGACGCGGAGCGGTATTAACGACCAACGACCAACGCTATTTCGGCTGTTTCTGATACAGCCCGATACTTTCCGTCGTCGCCAGCACGTGTCCCGCCATCGCCTTTTCCACATCCGCACGCGACGCACCCTGCGCCACGCCGATCGTGTCCACGTCGAGCGCCGACAGCTTGAAGTGATAGTGATGCACGCCGGTCGGCGGGCAGGGTCCCGCGTACCCGGGACGCCGGAAGCCGCTGTTGGCCGAGACGCCGAGCGATCCGACCTGGACGCCTTCCGGCAGTTCCTTCGCGGTGGCCGGCACGTCCGCGAGCACCCAGTGCGTGAACCCGCCCGGCATCGGCACATCGGGGTCGTCCATGATCAGCACGAGCGACTTCGTTCCGGCGGGCGCGTCCTTCCACGTCAGCGCAGGTGACGGGCTGGTCTGGCCAGCATCACAAGTGAACTTCGACGGGATGTTACCGCCGTCGGTAAACGCGCCGCTGGCAATCGTGAACGTCGCCGCGATCAGTACTCCGAGCATCAGTCGGTCCCTCTTCCATAAATGTAACCTTTTTCCGTTGAAACCGGAGGAGGAAGAGCCTATCCTCTGACCGTCCCGCCTTCGCGCAGCGCGCTTCGGCGCGGCGAGCCGCATTCAGGAGGTCAGCATGGAAGTCGACCGGAGAGTCTTCATCGCGAGTTTGGGCGGCGTCGCGGCCGTGAACCTCATGGACCATGAGGCCAAGGCCGAAGCGCTTGAACATTACATGGAAGACAAGCTGGACGAGATGGTTGCCGCCCAGCAGCCCGAGAAGTTCCCCACGGTCGCCGAAATCGAAGCCCAGATCGAGACGCGCCCCTACCGGCGCGGCACGGGCGACGTCTTCACCGGCCGCGGCAAGAACGTCAAGATCCTCGAGAAGATGCCGGACAAGCCGACGATCCACGATTTCTTCCGCCTCCGCTTCGCGCCCGCGAACCACGTGCTCCAGAGCGCGACGCGCGCGATGAAGACCGGCATGTCCGAGGAGATCATTCTCGCGTGCCTCCTGCACGACTGCGTGCTGTCGCTGATCAAGCCGGACCACGGCTGGTGGGGCGCGCAACTCTTCGAGCCGTACATCCCGGAGAAGAGCGCGTTCGCGATCCGCTATCACCAGACGCTGCGCTTCTACGCAGACGATGACGCAGGCTACGAGTACCCGGATCAGTATTACCGGATCTTCGGGCACGACTATCAGCCGCCGCAATACATCGCCGACACGTACAAGATGCTCAAGAACCACAAGTGGTACATGGAGCCGCGCCTGGTGACGGTGAACGACCTCTACGCGTTCGACCCGAACGCCAAGGTGTCGATCGAGCCGTTCCAGGACATCATCGGCCGCCACTTCAAGCAGCCGAAAGAAGGTCTCGGCTACGACAACAGCCCGAGCGCGCACATGTGGCGTACTCTGGCGCGGCCCGACAACCCGCTCTAACGAAGGGGCTGGGGACTTGGGGCTGGGGGCTTACTGTTGATGATGCGAATCGCGATTGCGGGATTGCTGGCGGTGGTGGCTGCGGGTCAGGCCGCCAGCAAGGCTCAACCTCTGCCGGGGCTCGATGCCACGGTCACCAACGTCGAACACGCGGCGAGCGCGTCGCTGCGCGATTGCCCGCCAGGCACCAACACCGTTAGTGCGGTGACGCGTCCCGGCGAGACGTTCGCGCTCGTCACCGTCGCCTTCAAGGTCTCGGCAGCCTTCAAGGCCTCGCCGATGAAGCGGCCGACGGTCACCGACGCGGCGGACAAGAAATACAACACGCCGTCCGCGTTCGTCGACGTCGGCAGCGTGCCCGAATATTCCTGCACTTTCCCATTTCGGGTCCCCGACGGCACGAAGCTGAAGGCGCTGCAGATCGAAACGGCCTCGCTCGACCTCTCAACTTTCGAGAAGTAGGGTTCGACCTTCAAGGTCGAACCCTACGTACCGATTCGTACCACGCCGATACAACCTCCGGACGATAGTGCGTGTTACAGGCTTACGGACTCACCGATAAAGGCCGCGTTCGGCCAATCAACGAAGACTGCTTCGCGATTCAGGAAGAGCTGGGGCTCTGCGTGATCGCTGACGGCATGGGCGGCCATAACGCCGGCGAGGTCGCCGCGCGCCTCGCCGTCGATGCTGTGGTCGACTATATCGCCGAACAAACGAGGGTCGGACGGGGGGCAGACTGGGGTCAGACCAGGGTCGGAATAGGGTCAGACCCCAACTGGCCGTTCGGCTACGACGACACGCTCTCCACCGACGGCAACCTGCTGCGCACCGCCATTCTTCTCGCCAACGTCCAGATTCTCGAAGCGGCGATCGCCTCGAACGACTACGCCGGAATGGGGACGACGATCGTTGCCGCGCGGGCGATCGACAGGCGCCTGTCGGTGGCCCACGTCGGCGACAGCCGGCTGTATCTGGTCGTCGATCGGCAGATCCGGCAGGTGACGCAAGACGACTCGTGGATGGTGTCGATGCTGGCGCACGATCCAGACGCGGACCCGATGCTGCTGCAGCATCACCCCATGCGCAACGCGTTGACCAACGTCGTCGGCGCCAGACCGCGCACCGACGTGCATGTGGTCGAGCAGGCGTTGTCGGGCGGCGAACTGCTGCTGCTGACGACGGACGGCGTACACGGCGTGCTGGACGAGGGTCGGATCGCGCGGATGATACTGGAGGATGACGAGCCGCGCGCGATTGCGCACGGGGTGATCAAGGCTGCGCTGGCTCGCGGCAGCCACGACAACTGCACGGCAGTGGTGGCGCGGTATACGCACGACTGAAGTCGTGCGCCACTGGCTAGTCGTGTGCGCCACTGGCTAGTCGTGTACGCCACTGGCCAGTCGTGTGCGCCACTGGCCAGTCGTGTGCGCCACTTCTATTCGATGTAGCTGTACCCGCAGTTTTCGCAGGTCCAGGTGCGGCCCTGCTGATACATGTTATGCCCGCATTCGGGGCACTCGCGGACCTCGACGCCTTCGCGGTCGAAGAACTTACCTTCCTTGCCTTCCACGCGGTACGGCTTCTCGTCGGCCTTGGGCGCGTCCGGGTCCGGATCTTTCTTCTCGTCGGTCTTCCTCTTGTCGTCGGCCTGCTTGTCCTGCGGCGACTGCGCGAAGACGACGAGCGGAGAGGCGGCGGCGACGCCCAACAGGGCGGCAACGCCCACACCGTAGCCCCGGAGGAAGCTTCGACGGTCGAGTCTCGCCTCGAGCTTCCGCAGAATGTCGTCGTGCATTGGCCTCAATATAGACGGTCCAGGGCCTGGACCCGGTAAATGTTTGTCTCTCAGCCCACGAACTTATAGCCGGCCCCGTGGACCGTCAAAATGTGCTCCGGCTCGTGAGGGGAGCGCTCGATTTTCTGCCTGAGCTTGGCCACGAAGTTGTCGATCGTGCGAGTGGTTGGCGATTCCTCGTATCCCCAGACCTGATTGAGGATCTGCTCGCGGGTGACCACCTCGCCCGTGTGCGCCACCAGGTACTTCAGCAGGTCGAATTCACGGGCTGTGAAATCGATGCGCTGCCCGGCGCGGTGCGCCTGGTGCGTGCGGAAGTCGATCTCGATGTCGCCGATGCGGCACGTCTCGAGTCCCGACGGCCGTCCGCCGCCGCGCCGCAGTACGGCGCGGACGCGGGCGAGCAGTTCGGTGATGCTGAACGGCTTGGTGACGTAGTCGTCCGCCCCAAGCTCGAGGCCGAGCACCTTCTCTGTGTCCTGCGAGCGTGCGGTCAGCATGACGATCGGCGTCGCGTTCGCGCGTGCACGGAGTTCGCGGCACACCTCGAACCCGTTCTTGCGGGGCAGCGTGATATCCAGTATTACCAGGTCCGGCGCCGTGGAGATCGCTTTCGCGAGTCCATCTTCGCCGTCAGCAGCCGTAACCACCTCGTAGCCTTCGAGTTCGAGGTTGTCACGCAGACCGAGCAACATCTGGGGTTCGTCCTCGATCACCAGAATGCGTTTCGTCACCGGGAATTTCTCCTGCGTATAACGGAAAATGAAGCGTGAATGTGCTGCCCCGCCCCGGCTCGCTGTCGACGCGCACGAAGCCGCCATGGCCCCGCATCACGTGATCGACGATAGCGAGTCCGAGGCCGGTGCCTTGCGGACCCGACCCGGCGTCGATCTGAATACGGTAGAACTTGCGGAAGATTTTACTCTGGAGTCGCGGCGGCACGCCGATTCCGTGATCCGTCACACGGATCACGCCGTAGGCGCCCTCGCGGTCGACGCCGACGATGATCTCCCGGTGCTCGGGCGAATACTTCATCGCGTTGGAAATCAGATTCTCGATCGCCTGCACCGCGGCTTCGCTGTCCAGCAGCACCGGCACGTGCTGGCCCAGATGCGGTCGGACCGTGAACTGATTGTGCTGGAACTGGCTCTCGAGCGACTGGAGGACACCGCGCGTCACGGCGGTGAGATCGACTGGCACCGTCTTGTAGCTGCGCAGCCCGGCTTCGATCTTCGAGAAGTCGAGCAGGTTGTTGATCAGCCGCGTCAGTTTGCGCGCTTCGCTGTTGATGATGCGGTAGTACTCCTGTGCGCGGTCGGTATTTTTCAACCGCCCGAGCTCCAGCGTTTCCGCGAACAGCTGGATCAGCGCGAGCGGCGTCTTCAGGTCGTGCGACACGCTCGACACGAACGACGACTTCATCTCGGCGACGCGCACCTCGCGCGCCGCGGCGCGCGCGACGAAGAACACCCCAATCGCCATCACGCCGGCGAGCATCGCCATCATCGCGCGCTGCGGTCTGGCGCGCGCGGCAATGATGTCCGGGATGGTCTGGTTGCCGTACCCGGTACGGATGCGCCACGTTTCGCGCTTGAGTCCTTCTGCCGCGATGAAGCGCTGGAGTTCCGGGTCGAAAAATGCCAGCGGGAACGTCCGCTCGTCGACGAACGTAGTGGGCGCGACTCCGCTCGCCGGCACGATGACGCGGTTGTCGCTGTCGAGCACGGTGACCGACAGCGGCGGGAAGCCCGTGGGTCCTTCGACCGTCGCCAGCTTCGCCGTGATGAACGCGGGGAAGTATTCGCGGCGCAGGCGTTCCGCGTCCACGCGAAACGCGACGAAGCTGGTCAACACCTCGCGCGAGGCGGACGCCCAGCGCAATTGCGCTTGGAAATATGAGCGGTGGCCGTCGAGCGTCGCCTCGAAAATGCTGATCGCCCGCTTCTCCGGCGCGAGCGCCTTGAACCGCTGCACGAGCAGGCCGGCTTCCGGCACGCCCGCGCGAAACTGGTGAGTGTCGCGGTCGTACGCGAGCAGTTCGTCGTGGTGCTCCACGGTCACGTCCGACCAGACGTAGTAACGGCTGACATACGGCTGCGCGATCAGCCCTTCATCGAACGTCTTCGCGATCGCCGGCAGGTTGAACGGTTCGGTCTGCTGTTGCGGCACGCCCAGCATGGTGTTGACGTAGGGCATTTTCAGCGCATCTTCGACGTTCTTGGTGAGGCCCTCAGCCGTTTCCTGACTGAGCTGCCTCAGGACGACGGCGGAAGACCGTCCGAGGTCGGCGATGGAACGGAACTGAAAGTAAAAAAGGACCGTGACGGGAATAGCGACGGCGACCGCGAGTCCCGCGGCCAGCCGCAGGCTGCGATCGCGAATGAGATGGCCGGCGAATGAAGGGCCGATGCCTCGCCCTATCGGCATACCCGCATTCCGGGGTTCCATCGGGGTCAAGCTTACTCGGATTTGGCGATTTCAGCGCCGATGCGGTCCAGAAACGGCCGATGCACAGACAGCGTCACATGCTGCGACAACAGCGCATGCACGATCTCGTAGGCCTCGAGCAGCAGATCCCTCCGCTCATCCGGCGGCGCCGTGTTCGCAAACCGCCACAGATCGCGTTCGGCGCCTGGCGCGTCGCCGTTGGCGAATCGCACGACGGCCAGGCGGCACCCCTGCCGGCGGTTCTTCTCGGGATCCCGCTGCTGGCCTTCCTCATACGCCGCCAGCGCGTCCGCGAACCTGCCGCCCAGGAACAGCGTGTGCCCGAGATTGTAGTAGCCGAACACGAACGCGGGGTTGATGGCGATCACGCGCCGAAGCGCCGTCTCGGATTCGTCAAGGCGTCCCAGCTCGCGGCAGACGACACCGATGTTGTTGAGGATCGTGAAGCTGCGCGGGTCGTGCGCCAGCGCCTGGCGGAACGCCCGCAGCGCGGCGGCGGGTTCGTCCAGTTCGCCGAGTGTCGCGCCGAGATTGCTGAACGCGGCGGAGAAGGTCGGCATGCAGTCGGCGGCCCGCTGGAACGCATCGCGCGCGTGCATCATGTCGTCGTACACCAGCCACAGCTTGGCGCTCTCGTAGTGTGCGGCTTCCCAGTCCCGCGCCAGCGCGAGCGCGCGATCGAGCGCCACGCGCGCGGACGCACCGTCGCGTGTTTCGCGGTGCGCGCTGGCCAGCGCCACGTGCGCGATCGCTGAGTCAGGATTGAGAGAGACCGCCTCGCGACAGAGACGGAGACGCTCGGCCGGGTCGGTCGATGCATAGGCTCGAGCCAGTCTCTCCACCACGGAACTCTCCACCACGGAGGACACGGTGGACACTGTGGTCAGGATTCTATTGGATTGTTCCTCCGCGTCCTCTGTGTTCTCCGTGGTGGAGAGCTTCGTGGCATCGACGATCTCGAAGCTCCCCCATGGCCCCCGCCCCTGAAACACCTCGGGTGCGCATCGCTCGAGCGCCGCGCGATCAGCGGTGACGATCAATCGATCGCTTTCGTCGAGCAGGTCGATCCACTTCTGCATGACGTACGTCGACTGGGTGAGCACGAGACGTGCGCCGCCGGTCTGCGCGTCCGGGAACGCTTGCTCGATGTCGTCGATGCAGATGATCCGGGGATGCGGATGGGGGAGAGCAGGGACGATGAAGGGGAGCGTCGG
>JAYVMG010000487.1:0-2737 GCA_043759095.1 Acidobacteriota bacterium
CTCGTCGGCGCTCTTCTTCATGTCGTCGAGCAGCGCGCTCTCGACCGTGAGGATCGCCGGCTTCGACGCATCGCGCGCGTAGACCGTGTTGTCGGCCGCTTTGCCGCCAAACAGGAGCGTCGCTCTCGCGGAGCCGAGCCCCAGGTTGACCGTCGCTTCAGGCTTGTCGAGGCCGTACTTTTTCAAATCGGCCGGTGTCGCGCTGTCGGCCACGATCGCCTTCATCTGCACCGTCTGCAGACGGCCGATCACGCCTTCCACGGATCCGAAGTCGGCCTTGGTCTGGACCGGCTTCGACAGCTTCCACTCGCCGCCGTCCTTGCCGATCACCAGCGTCTTGCCCGCGGCGGTGATGTCGATCGCGTCGACCTTGTCGCGGTCGAATTTCAGCAGCGTCTTGTCACGCAGGTCGAACGTCGTGCGGTTGAATGACGTTTCCTGCGTCGCGGGAATCAGGAACACCTTCTTCTCATCGTTGCGCTTGGCGAACATGTCGGCGCCGGTCGGGGATTTCTCGCCGACCAGCAGCTTACGGTACTCCTTGTCGCCGGCCGCTTTGAAGTCGATCTCGATGCGCGGGTTGGAGAGGCCGTAGTCGTTCAGGTTGGTCGGGTTCTCGTCGATCACCCGCACGATTTCGACCTGGCCGAGCGCCGACGTCACACCGGACACTTCAGAATCTGACGCCAGTGCATCCAGCGGCTGCGAGATCTTCCAGGCGCCGCCCTCTTTCTTCAGGATCGTCGCATCGCCGGCCGCAGTCGAGATCTTCAGCTCTTCGATCTTGTCCGCCTGTAATGCCGCGAAGACCTTCTCCTGCTTTTTTCCGGCGGCGTCCGTGCTCCCGCCCTCAGGTGTCTTCGAGGTGACGAAATAGATGTACGCGCCGAGGCCGGCCAGGACAACGATGAGCGCGAATGTGGATTTCAGCCCGCGCATTTAGCCTCTCCGCCGCCACCAGGTGTAGACGCCCGTCCCGAACACGAAGCCGGGAATGATGAGCAGGGACAGCCAGGTGACGTTGGCCTGCTGGGTCGCCGTCAGCGTGATGCGGCGATCGTCGGCTTCCTTCGGGCGAATGGAAATCAGGTTGTCCTGCTGCGACAGCCAGCCGACAGTGTTCATCAGCAAGTCGCGGTTGCCGGGGACGCCAAGCGTGCTGTTGGCCGCGAAGTCCGAGTCACCGATCACGGCGACGCGGGTCTCCGGTTTTGGTGCATCGGATTCACCAGGCTTGGGCGGCGCCGCGGGCGCGGCTGACGCCGAGACCGCCGATGCGATCGCGACGGGGCCCTTCTTGTCGCCCTTCGCTTCATCCAGCGACACTTTGCCGGTCGTCAGCAGTTCCTTGATGTCGGTTTCCGCCCAGCTTCGCGCGCTGCTCTCGACGAACGCCTGCGCCGTGTGCCCGTTGACGCCGCCGGCGATGGGCGATGCTTCACGAGCGAGCGGGTAGGCGGTCATCAGCGTGAACCGCGCCGTAATCGGGTGCGCCGGATAGGTCGCCGCCACCGGCACCGATGCGTCGGTGCCGATCAGCCGTCCCATCCCGCTGGCGTCAACGACGACGTTGTTGCCGATCTGGATGCCCCAGTCGTGGGCGAGCGCAATCAGGCTTGTCAGCGGCGGGCTGTCGAACTTGTCGGGCGGATCGAGTTCGAGCAGCAGCTTGCCGCTCTTGTCGAGGTACTTCTTCAGCGCGTCGATTTCCGTCGCGAAGAAGTCCGTGCGCGGTCCGGCGACGATCACCACGCTGGCGTCATCCGGTACGGCGCTCTGCTGTGCGAGGACGAGCTTCTCGACCGTGTAGTTCTCGCGGCCGAGCGCGCCGGCGATCGTGTTGTAGCCGTCGCGGTCCGCGGACGTCGTGTCCTTTTCGCCGTGGCCGGTGGTGAAATAGATCTTCCGCTGCTGACCCGAGACGACCTTGATCACGCCGTTCGTGATGTCCTGCTCGTTGTCGGTCGTCACCCGTTCGGTGCGCCCTTTGTAGCTGAACACGATCGTGCCGTACTGCTGAATCGCCATCTGCTTGGCGACCGTCGGCTTCTTGTCGGGATCGATGTACTCCGTCGTCACTTTCTTCGACGCGTACTCGTATTCCTTCAGCTTGTCCTGGTAGCGGCTGAACTCCGGCTCCTGCGCGAACACCTGCACCTGCAGCGGCGAGTCGAGCTTCGCCAGCACGTTGCGGCTCTGATCCGACAGGCTGAACTGCTTGTTCGCGGTCAGGTCCCAGCGCTTGTTCTGGAACTTGCCGATGTAGTTGATCGCGACCAGGATGCCGAGAACGACGAGGACGCTCGTCGCGGCCAGCGTGCCGTAGCGCGTCTGCCGCCGCGAAAAGACCTTGGCGATCTCGCGCCACTGGCCGAGGGTGTACGCCAGCACGCAGACCAGGCCGCCCCAGGCGAGGTAGTAGGCGTACTGTTCTTTGGCGGGGAAGCCGAAGCGGATCGCCACCGCGACGAAGACCATTGCCGTGCCGAGCCAGCCAATCAGACTCAAAATACGATTCAACATATCAACAACTCTCAGGTCTCAACTCTCAGGTCTCAACCCAATCTCTGAGACTTCAGAGTTGAGCGTTGAGACTTGTTTTATCCGCGCCACCGTTCGCTATCGACCGACTTGGCGGTCAGGAACAACCCGAACGTGATGAAGCTCACGTAGTAAATCAGGTGCGTCGTGTCGAGCACGCCTTTGCCGAAGTCGTCGAAGTGATCGACGATCGACA
>JAYVMG010000488.1:0-18068 GCA_043759095.1 Acidobacteriota bacterium
GCCGTCAGCATCTCGTAGACGACGCAGCCGAAGGCCCAGACGTCGCAGCGCTTGTCCGCTTCTCGTCCCTTGGCCTGCTCCGGCGCCATGTAGGCCGCCGTGCCGAGGATCATGCCCACGCCCGTCAGCATCGCGGGCGTCGTCAGCGTCGGCGACATCGAGACGCTCGAGGATCCACCGCCGCCGGGCGTTGCGGTCAGTTTCGCGAGGCCGAAATCGAGCACCTTCACTTGATCGTGGCCGCTCAGCGCGATGTTCGCCGGTTTGAGATCGCGATGGATGATCCCTTTCTCGTGCGCTTCCGCGAGCGCCTCGGCGATCTGGCGCGCGATCACGATCGTTTCGTCCGCGGGAATCGGTCCCCGCTTCAACCGATCGGCCAGCGTCTCGCCCTCGACGAGCTCAAGAACAAGGAACTGCGTGGATCCGGCTTCGTCGAACCCGTAGATCGCCGCGATGTGTGGATGATTGAGCGCCGCGAGCACCTGCGCTTCGCGTTTGAAGCGCGCGACGCGATCGGCATCCTGCGCGACGCCGTCCGGCAGGATCTTCAGCGCGACGTCGCGACCAAGCTTCGCATCGCGCGCGCGATAGACTTCGCCCATCCCACCCGCACCCAGAGGCGCGACGATCTCGTACGGCCCGAGCTTGGTGCCGGCCGTCAGCATGTCCGCTCGCCAGTCCATAATCCGCAATCCACAATCCGCAATATCATCGCCGCCCTGCCGGTGCCAGGCGCTTGAGTTCGTCGAACCAGTTCAGCACCACGATTAGCGGTGCTGCAGGTGTCGATGCGTCTTGCGGCACGATCTCCTTGATCATCAGAAATCGCTGCGCGTCGGCCGACACATCATAGGTGCGTTGGGAACGGGCGGTCGTCGCGAAGTAGGCGCCCTCGAACAGTTTCTCCGCGATCCCGGCCGAAAAGGTCGCACCCGCATTGACGGGCACGGCCATCATCTGAACGCTCAGACTGCCATGCAGGTAGAACATCTCGCGCCCGCTGCGCGCCCACACCGGTCGAGTGCCGCCGCCGTTCGACACTTGCCAGCGCCCGGCGTCGACGTTGGGAAAAGGGCGGACGTAGATCTCCACCTGGCCCGACTCGTCGGATTCGTACGCGATCCATTTGCCGTCTGCCGAAATATCCGCGTTCTGCTCGCGGAATGGCGAGTGCAGAAGCGACACCTCTTTACGATCGCCGTCGAGCGCCACCATATTAATGTCAATCGACGTCTTCGGATCGGTCAAGCGGTACAGCAGCCGCTTGCCGTCAGGCGAGACCGCCTCCGGAAGCTCTTGGTTTGGATTTTGTGTCAGTCGTTCGGCCTGTCCGGTCCCATTCGCCGACTGCCGATAGACGCCCCAGTCATTCGTGCGCGTCGAACCGAAGAAGATGTGCCGGCCGTCGGTGCTCCATACGGGGGTATTGTCCAGGCCCGGGTCGAAGGTCAGACGTGTGAGGTTCTGGCGCGATACGTCAAGCACCCAAATGTCATTCTCCTGATCACGGATATCGAGGGCAACACGGGTGCCGTCGGGAGATATCCTCGGATACGTGAACGTTCTGGCGGGCGTCGGGATGGGTTCTTCTCGACCGTGCCGGTCCACCCAGACGAGCGAGCGCGGCGTACCGTCCGCCGTGCTGGTCGTTCCTGGGGCGTACACCAGGAATCCGGCCGGCGAGACCGCAAATGCAGCATTGCCCGTGTTCGTACGGCCCAGCACGCCTTCGACGATAGGCACCGCGGATCCGGTCGTTTCGAGGCGGTGAACGTCGAACGGTACCGCCATCAGGTTGCCGCCGAGGATGTAGACGATGTGCCCGGTCGACACGTAGCGGGCGTGATAGCCCTGCGGGACGACGGTGCGCGATGTCCCCGTCGCGAGCGAGAGCACGGCGATGTGCGCATCGTCGAAGCTTCCCCCCGAGGAGTTGGACACCGTCAAGAGCAGGCTTTTACCGTCAGGCAAGAGGTCGGGCCACGCATGCCTCACCTCTTTCGCGCGTGCGTCGGGAGTTGTCAGTCGCTCCGCGGTCCCGCCCGCCGCAGCCACGCGGAACAGGGACCAGCCGGTGGTATTGATCCGCCCAAATACGATCCTACCGTCAGCCCCCCACGCGCCGTTCGGAATACTCGCGTCGCTGATCGTAAGTGGTGGCCCTCCGGTCACGGAGATTTTCTTCAGCTTGCCCGTTGGCGTACCGCCTCCGGTGAAAAAGCCGACCCACTCACCGTCCGGAGAAAAGAACGGGTAGGATGCGCCATCGGTGCCGCGCAGCGGTTGCGCCTCCAGTTGGTCGAGGAGACGAATATACAACTGACGCCGTTCCCCTTCCTGGCCCGTGTAGACGATGCGCGTGCCGTCGGGAGAGATGGCGAACCCGCCTTCGGCCCCGGTGTACGGCGCGGACGCCGGCAGTCCGATCGGGAACCGCTGCACCGGTACACGCGCGGCCGGCGCGGCCCGCGTCACGATCCACACGATCCCACCCGTGAGCATGCTCGCCAATATCACCGCGGCGGCCGGCACGATCGCGCCTCGCCAGCCGCGAGGCTTCTCTCGCCGCTCGCCACTCGACAATCCTGAGTCGGCCGCCTGCACCGCCGCGCCTGCGGGTTCGTCCAACTCGATACGGGCGTCGGCGATGTCGTGCAGGCGGCGCTTCGGATCTTTTTCCAGGCAGCGGCGCAGCAGACGACGAATGCTGGCTGGCGTATCCACCGACAATGCGTTCCAGTCGATGTCTTTCGTGATGACGAACGCAAGCGTATCGGATACCTCGTCGCCGCCGAACGCACGTTGGCCCGCCAGCATTTCGTAGAGCACGCAGCCGAACGCCCAGACATCCGCCCGCTTGTCGACCGCTTTTCCGCGCGCCTGCTCCGGCGCCATGTAGGCGGCCGTGCCCAGAATCATCCCCATCTGGGTGGCGTTCGTGAGCGTCGGCGACATCGACACGCTCGACGGACGCCCTGCTCCGGTCGTTTCGAACGCCTTCGCGAGACCGAAGTCGAGCACCTTCACGGTGCCGTCCGGGCGGACCTTGATATTCGCGGGTTTCAGATCGCGATGGATGATGCCCTGCTCGTGCGCCGCTTCGAGAGCATCGGCGATCTGCTTCGCGATCGGCAGCGCCTCGTCGAGCGGGATCGCCCCGCGCGCGATCCGCTGCGCGAGGTCCTCACCTTCGACGAGTTCGAGGACCAACGCCGTGATGCCATCCGCTTCTTCGAGCCCATGGATATGCGCGATGTTCGGATGGTTCAGCGATGCGAGCACCTGCGCTTCGCGGCTGAAGCGCGCCAGGCGATCCGGATCGCTGGCGACCGCTGGTAGCAGCACCTTGATCGCGACGTCGCGATTCAGTTTCGTGTCGCGCGCCCGATAGACCTCACCCATGCCGCCGGCGCCGAGCGGCGCGACGATTTCGTAGGGGCCGAGTTTCGTTCCTGCGCTCAGAGTCATTTCGTCCCCGGCGCGATCTTCCGCAGGTAGTCGAAGAAGTTCGCGACGAATACGATCTTATCCACGACGACGTTGCCCTGATCCGTGGCCGTAAGGGTTGCGATCCGCTTGCCGTCCGGATGGAGGTCATATGCGTAATTGCCGCCAAGATCGCGCTGGCTGAGCGGCGACCAGAGCTTCGGCTTGTCCGCTCGGAACGAATCGCCGACGACCGCATACGACGCAACCATTACCTTGTGCTGGGCCGGATCAACGAACAGCAGTTCATGGGCGGCGGTCGACCAATGCGGAAAGCCGCCGCCTTCCGTGGAGATGCGCCATTTGCCGCCTGGCCCGGGGAACGGTCGGACGTACACATCGTTGTTGCCGCCGGCTTCGTTCGACGTATACGCGATCCATCGGCCATCCGGTGAGAACATCGGCCCCGCCTCGTACGCCGGCGTGCTCAAGAACACGGTGGGCTTGCCGGGCGTCCACCCGCCCGCGACATCGCCCTCCATCGGCAGGATCATCAGATCGAGTCCCGTTGCGCCGCGTCTGGCATCGAACGCGAGGAACTTGCCGCTCGGGTGCCACGACGCCGCGCCTTGGATGTCACTGCTTTCAGTCAGTCTTATGATCTCACCCGTACCGTCGGCGTTCACTTCATAGAGATTGGCGACGCCGGCCTTGGCTCGATCGGACGCAAACACAATGCGCCGGCCGTCGGGTGTCCAGACCGGGGATTGGTCATACGAAGGGTCGAACGTCAATTGCGTCAGGGTGTCTCTGGCCCAGTCGTACACCCAGATGTCGCGCTGCTTGCCGTCAAGAATATCGAGCGCCAGCTTCTGGCCGTCAGGCGAGAACCGCGGGCTCGTCCAATTAGCTTTCGTCGCGCGAAGGACAGACTTCGTCCCCGCCCGCGTCAGCCAGTCAACCGGTCTCTGCGCGGCAGTTGCCACCGTACCCGGCACATACACGAGGGTGCCTTCCGACGAGAGGGCTAATTGCGCACCGCCCCGGTCCGAATTCGCGGTGAGACCATCGAGCGCGGGCACGGCCTGCCCGATCGTCTCGAGGCGATCCAGATCGAAGCGCACCGCGAAGAGCGTGCCTTGCTGCATGTAGATCACATGGCCGCTTGGGACATATCGGCCGTAGTAGCCACCACGCACGACGACTTTCGACGCTCCGCCCGCCAGCGATGCGACGACAAGATTGGCCCCGTCGAAGCCAGCGCCCGCCGAGTGCTCGGTGTACAGCACGCCCTTGCCGCGTGGGAGTGCATGAGGCCACCGTTGAGTCGTCGCCCCTGCGTTCAACGTCCCGAAGGCGGCCGGCGTCCCACCGGCCGTGTGGATCCGCAGGAGCTTGGTCCCGGGCGCGCCCGACGGCGAGAAGATGATGGTGTCGTCGTCGATCCAGGTGCCGCCGCGGCCCACCGGGGCGTCGCAGAGACTGATGGGCGCGCCGCCGTTCACCGAGGCTTTTTTCAGCTTGCCATTGGCGAAGAATGCGATCCATTGACCGTCCGGCGAGAAGAACGGGTCCGCCGCGCCTTCGGTGCCAGCAAGCGCAGCCGCCGACAACTGTTCGAGCTTCCGGATAAAGAGTCGTGTTTGACCCGCCTGCTGCGCGGCAAACGCGAGCGTCGTCCCGTCCGGCGAAAGAATCGCCGGCGCACCACCGTCTGTCGGCAGCGATGCGTCGGCGCCGATGCTGGCGAGCAGCTTGCGCGGCGTGGGCACCGCCGACGCACGCCAGGGCGACCAGATGACGAGTGCAGACGCCAGCGCGACGCCGAACGTGCCAGTCACTACCCACGGCAGCGCGCGTGACCACGCCGAGCGCGACGCTGCTCCGCGGGGCGCCGCGTCGCCGGCCGGCGGCGCGGTCAGCGCATCGTCGATTTCGAGTTTCGCATCGGCCGCGTCGGCCAGCCGCCGCTTGCGGTCTTTTTCCAGACAGCGCCGCAGCAACCTGCGGATCGCGGCAGGCGTCGCGGCCGGTAGCGTGATCCAGTCCGGCTCGTCCTTGAGCACCGCGGCGAGGACATGCGAGGTCGTCTCGCCACCGAACGCCTGTCGCCCCGTCAGCATCTCGAGCAGCACGACGCCGAACGCCCAAAGATCGCTGCGCTTGTCGACGGCCTTCCCGGCCGCCTGCTCGGGGGACATGTACGCAGCGGTGCCGAGAATGATCCCCGCCTGCGTCGCGTGCATCGACAGCGTCGGCGAGTTCATCGCGTTGGCTGAGCCCTCAGCCCTCAGCCCTGAGCCCTGCTCAATCGCCTTCGCGAGGCCGAAGTCCAGCACCTTCACCGTGCCATCCGCGCGGACCTTGATGTTCGCGGGCTTCAGATCACGATGGATGATGCCCTGCTCATGCGCCGCTTCGAGGGCCTCGGCGATCTGCTTCGCGATCGGCAGCGCCTCGTCGAGCGGTATCGCCCCGCGCGCGATCCGCTGCGAGAGGTCCTCGCCTTCGACGAGTTCGAGGACCAGCGCCGTCACGCCCTCGGCCTCTTCGAGCCCATGAATGTGAGCGATGTTCGGGTGATTGAGCGAGGCGAGCACCTGCGCTTCCCGACTGAACCGCGCGAGGCGATCGGGGTCGTTTGCGACCGCGGGCAACAACACCTTGAGCGCGACGTCGCGATTCAGCTTGGTGTCGCGCGCCCGATAGACTTCGCCCATCCCGCCCGCGCCAAGCGGCGCGACGATTTCGTACGGGCCGAGGCGCGTGCCGGCGCCGAGGCTCATCGCTTTGCCCCAGGCGCAATCCGACGCAACTCGTCGAAGAAGTTGAAGACGAAGACGACCTTGTCCCGCTTCGTGTCTGCAATCTGCGGCGCGAGCGCCACGGCGAACCGTTCACCGTCGGGCGAGAGATCGAAGCTTCGCCCATTGACCGCTGCGGTACCTCGGGGGCGCACTGCCAGCCTCGCCTCGGCCCAGTTTCGCGGTCGATCGGCGCCGAACGAGTCGCCGTTCACGGCGTACGAAACAACGACGATGTGTTGATCGGGTGAGAGGTAGAACAATTCCTTGCGGGTTCGAGACCACGTGGGGTGAATGCCGCCGTCTGCCGAAATCTGCCACTTCCCGCCGGGGCCGGGAAACGGCCGCACGAACACCTCATTGCGTCCGTTTTCAGCCGAGGAATACGCTAGCCACCGTCCGTCGGGGGAGAACGTCGGCTCGAATTCGGCGAATGGGCTGTTCAAGAATGCGCTGGGCTTTCCGGGCTTCCAGCCGGACGATTCGTCGCCGTCGAACGGCAGAATCATGATGTCGTGGCTCGTGTGCGGGTTCGCTTCGGTGTAGGCGAGGTACTTGCCGGAAGGGTGCCATGACCCTGCCCACTGCGAATTGGCGCTCGTCGTGAGGCGCTCGGGAGACCCGGCACCATCGGCGGCGATCCAGAACAGATTGCTCGCCGCTCCGGTCGTCCCTCCTGTGCTGAACGCCACACGGCGCCCGTCGGGTGTCCACATGGGCGACTGGTGGCTTCCCGCGTCGACGGTGAGGCGCTGGAGGGCATCACGTGCCCAGTCGTACGTCCAGATGTCGAACCGCTGCCCGCCGATATCGAGCGCGAGTCGCCGGCCGTCCGGTGAAAAGGCGACATTGCTCCAGTCGCTAGGCATCGCTCGGAGTGCACTGGTCGTGCCGTCACGGTTCAGCCACGTGATGGGCAGAGTCGCGGTGAGGTCTTCCCCGGAAAGATAAACGACGGTGCCGTTGTTCGACACGGAGAACTGGGCCGCACCCAACGTCGGATTCACCGCGACATGTTCCAGCGCGGGAACCGCCGGGCCGGTCACTTCCAGCCGCTCGAGGTTGAACGGTACCGCGAACAGCGTTCCATCGTGGAGATACACCAGGTGGCCGCTCTGGAGGTAGCGACCAGAATAGCCGCCATGGACCAGGATCTTTCGCGCGCGGCTTGGCAGCAGCTGCACGCTGATGCTCGAATCGGCGAAACTACCCACAGCGTTCGGCGCGGTGTACAACACGGCGCGACCGCCCGGCAGCACTTGCGGCCAGCGCTGATTGGCCTCGCCCTCCTGACGGATCGTGAGCGGGTGGGGCTGTCCTCCTGCCGACGACACGCTCAACAACACCGCACCCAGATCCGTCCCCGCGCCGATGTTGCTCGGCTGGAACACGATCGTGCCGTCATCGGCCCAGCTTGCACCACGGCCGTTTGGGGCGTCGCACAGCGTGACCGTGGCGCCGCCGGCGGCCGAGACTTTTTTGAGTTTGCCGTCGGCGAAGAATCCGATCGACTGCCCGTCCGGCGAGAAAAATGGATTACGGGCGTTGTCCGTGCCGGCCAAGGCCGCCGCGTCCAGATGATCGACGCGGCGGACGAGCAGCTGCGGCGCGCCGGCGCCCTTCTGCGCGACGAAGGCGACCAGCGCGCCATCGAGCGAGATCGCCGCAGCTGGTCCCTGGTCGGTCACTAGCGATCCGTCCGCGCCGATCCCCGCTTCGAGCCGAATCACTGCGCGCGCTGGCGTCGCGCGCCAGGGCGACGATGTGAATAGCGAGGCGATGAGCGCGGCGCAGGCTGCGGCCACGAGCACCCACGGCAACACGCGTGACCAAGTCGAGGGCAGCGCAGTTCCGGCTTGCGCAGCCGTGCTGTCGTCGGTCGGTGGCGCGATCAACGCTTCGTCGATCTCGATTCGTACGGCTGCGGCCGAGTCGAGCCGCCGCTTCGGGTCCTTGTCGAGACATCGTCGCAGGAGCCGGCGAATGCCCACCGGGAGACCAGGTGGCAACGCGCTCCAATCGGGCTCCTTGCTTACCACCGACACAATCGTGTCGGTCACATCGTCGCCGGCAAACGCGCGCGTGCCGGTGAGCATCTCGATCAGGACGCAGCCGAAGGCCCAGATGTCCGTTCGCTTGTCCACCACTTTGCCGCGCGCCTGCTCCGGCGACATATACGCCGCCGTGCCGAGGATGATGCCGGCCTGCGTCGCGTGCATCGATATCGTCGGCGAATTCATCGCGTTCGCGCTGGACGCGCCGGCGGGATCCACGGCCTTGGCCAGCCCGAAGTCGAGAATCTTGACGGTGCCGTCGGGACGGACTTTGATATTGGCGGGCTTCAGATCGCGGTGGACAATCCCCTGCTCGTGCGCCGCCTCGAGCGCATCGGCGATCTGCTTCGCGATCGGCAGCGCCTCGTCGATCGGGATCGATCCGCGCGCAATCCGCTGCGCGAGGTCCTCGCCTTCGACGAGTTCGAGCACCAGCGCCGTGACGCCGTCAGCTTCTTCCAGCCCATGGATATGCGCGATGTTCGGATGATTCAGCGACGCCAGCACCTGCGCTTCGCGGCTGAAGCGCGCCAGGCGATCCGGATCGTTGGCGACCGTTGGCAGCAGCACCTTGATCGCGACGTCGCGATTGAGCTTTGTGTCGCGCGCGCGATAGACCTCGCCCATCCCGCCGGCGCCGAGCGGCGCGACGATCTCATACGGGCCGAGCTTGGTGCCTGCCGTCAGCACGTCCACTCACCAATCCGCAATCCGCAATCCACAATCCGCAATTTCATCGCTGCCCTACCGGTGCGAGCCGTTTGAGTTCGTCGGCCCAATTCAGGACGACGGCGATCTCCGTGGCTGGCAGGCTGGCCTCGACAGGCTCGAGCAGCAGGAAGCGCTGGCCATCCTGACTGATGCCGGAGGTTCCCGTAGGAATGGTCGGCGCGACAAACGGCTTGTCGAACAGGAGGCGGGGCGTGCCGGCGACAAAGGTCGGCTCTGTGGTGACGTCGACCGCCATCATCTTCCCCTGATTGCGGTAGAAGATCTCGTTCCCGCTTGGCGACCAGATTGGTTCGAGACCGCCGTCGGTCGAGATCTGCCACTTGCCGCCGGCGCCAGTCAATGGCTGCACGTACACCTCGAAACGACCCGACTCGTTCGAGAGATACGCGAGCCACCGGCCATTGCGCGACACCCTCGCCTGCTGTTCGGTGGCCGGGGTCTGCAGGAAGGGACGCGCCTTGCTGAACCCCTCCACCGGCCTCACCCACAGATCCGTGCTGTTGCCAGAGAGGCTTCGAGTAAACACCAGATCCTTGCCGTCGGGCGACCAGGCATTCGGAAACGCGTTGTCGCTGAGCGTCAACGGCTCCTCGGGGCCGTTCCCATCCGCCAGCTTCTGAAACACGCTGGGCGATCCGCCTTTATTGGACTGATACGTCACACGTTTTCCATCGGGTGTCCAAATCGGCCAGTTGTTGTTCGAGTCGAACGTGAGCCGCGTGAAACTGTTCCGCGCGACGTCGTACGTCCAGATGTCGTTTCGCGTCCCGGTTGGGAGAAGCAGCGCAATGCGCCCGCCATCCGGAGACAGACTGAACTGGCCGTAGTTGCGCGGAGGAGCCGCCAAAAGCTCGGCCCGGCCAGTACGGTCCACCCACACGAATCGTCGAGTCCGTTGTTCGAGGCCGCCTTTGACATACACGAGCGAACCGTTCGCGGACACGCTGAAGAGTCCCGCGCCGCTTTCCGTGTAGGCGACACCCTGGACGACCGGGATCGGCGCGCCGGCGACTTGCAGGCGCCGCGAATCGAATGGGACGGCCATCAGGCTTCCTGCATTCATGTACACGAGGTGCCCACTGGAGACGTACCGGGCGTCCGTGCCGCCCTCGATCAGGATTCGCCGTTCACCTGTCTTCAGCACGTGCGCGACGATGGCGGAACTTGTGCCGCTGATCGCGGTGAATACCACCGCGTTGCCATCGGGCATAATCTCCGGCCAGCGATACGCCACGTCCTTTGTGCCGCCTGGAGTCGTGACCGGCTGGGCCACGCCGCCGGAATCGGGAATTTGCAACAGACCCCGAGAGCCATTTGCCGGCGAAAAAATAATGAGGCCGCCGGATCCCCAGCTGGCGAAGTTCGGCCCGCCAACGGTTTCGTACAGCGCGACGGGAGCGCCCCCGTGAATCGAGACCTTCTGCAGTTTCGAGTTCGCGAAAAAACCCAGCCACTGGCCGTCAGGGGAGAAGAACGGTGCACTCGCGCCGGCGGTGCCGGGGATCGGCTTGGCCTCGAAGCTGTCCAGCGATCGAAGAAACAGCTGGCCGCCGGCCTTGAACGCGAGTTGCGTGCCGTCGCGCGACAGCGCCACCGGCGCAACATCGGCTCCGTCGGTGATTTGAAGGTCGGGCGTCAAGGCGATGGCGGTGCGACTCACCGCCGTCGCGCTCGGAAGTCGGATGCTCCACACCGCGGCGCCGGTCATCACAGCGGCGACGCCCGCGAGCAGCACCGCGGCTGACGCGAGCCGCCAGCCTGGCAGCGCTCTCCTGTCGGCCGCGGTCGTCGCCGCGTCGGCGTCCGTACCCGCCGCCTTGATCCACTGCAGTTCGCGGCGCAGGTCGATCACACTCTGCCACCGGGCGTCCGGATCCTTCGCAAGGCACGTCGCGACGATGCGATCGAGCGACGCGGACGCAACCGGCTGCACCTGCGAGACCGCCGGCGGTTCGGCGTGCATGATCGCGCCGATCAGGCTCGCGCGCGTCTTGCCATCGAACGCGGTCTTTCCGGTCAGCATCTCGAACAGCACGCAGCCGAACGCAAAGATGTCGGTGCGCGCGTCGGCCTCGATCCCATCGATCTGCTCGGGCGCCATGTACTGGAAGGTCCCGAGGATCATTCCCTGCGCGGTGATGTTGGGCGGAGTCGTCGCCGCCATCGTGCCGCTGCCGGTTGCCACCGCGGCGTTGGTTTTGGCGAGACCAAAATCGAGCAGCCTGGCTCCAGATTTCGTGAGCATCACGTTGCCAGGCTTCAAGTCGCGATGCACGATCCCGGCGCGATGCGCCGCGTCGAGCGCCGAGGCGATCTCGATCCCCACCCCTAGCGCCTGCGCCAACGGAAGCGCACCCCTTTCGAGGCGCGCGGCCAACGTCTCGCCGTCGAGCAACTCCATCACCAGGAACGCCGTGCCGTCGTGATCGCCGACGTCGTAGAGCGTGCAGATGTTGGGGTGTGTCAGCTGAGAAATCGCACGCGCTTCGCGATCGAACCGCTCGCGAAACTGTGGATCCGCAGCGAGCGCCTCGGGCAGAATCTTGATGGCGACTAAGCGATCCAGCCGCGTGTCGCGCGCGCGATACACCTCGCCCATGCCGCCCGCGCCGAGCGGCGCGACGATTTCATAGGGGCCAAGACGTGCTCCGGACGTCAGAGCCACGGTGGAAAATCCTGAGGCGCGCCGCAGACGACGGTGGGTTCAGCGCTTGGTGTCATCAAAACGCACCATCCAGATGTCACCGCTCGCGCTGCCGTGGTTGAAGTACACATACGACGCGTCGGCATTCAGACGAGGGCTATTGATCGTCTCTCCAGGGACGGCGAAGACCTGCCGCGCCTCGCCGGAGAGCCAGTCGGCGATAAACAGACGCCCCTGTCGGCCCAGCATCAGACGACGGCCGTCGGGGAACCAGCCCGCACCCGCGGCGACGGGAGTCCGGCGGTACTTCCCAGTGTCCAGCGAGAAGGCCCACGGGCCGGCCGACGTCGTGCCGAGAAGCTCGCGGCCGTCCGGCGACCAGCCTAGGACAAAAAGGGTTCCCTGCCGCCACTCCTCGGGGAACGGCGGGAGCGTTTCCGGGACTTTCGAGAAGTCGCGCGCATCGTAGATATAGACGTTCCACGTGACGATCGATGAGGCGGCGACTCTCGAACCATCGGGTGACGGTGCCGGGTAATAGCGCCCGTTCGATGTGGTGAGCTGACGGAGGCCGCTCCCGTCCCGGTCGATGGTCCAGATATCGAAGAACCCTCCGCGGTCGGAATAGAACAGGATGTGACGTCCGTCGGGCAACCAGCGCGGCCAGCGGTCTCGTGCCCGGTCGTTGGTCAATTGGTGCAGGCCGCTTCCGTTTGCCGCCATCAGGTACAAATCCTCCTGCTGACGTTGCGACGTGGTGAAGACAAGCTGCTGTCCGTCGGGGCTCACATCCAACGGTCCGAACTCGCGGGGACCGCTCGTCAGGGGATCCATTGGTCCTTGGACGCTCGCGCTCCGTGGGTCCAACGCGACGCGCGCGACGTTGTTCGTGACCTGCCACGTGGCATACGTGCCGAGACGCCCGTCCGCCGACATGCTGAAGTGGCGAATGTAGGGCGACGGCACCGTCAGCGGCTGGGGCTGGCCGCTCGTCACGCCGCTTGCCTCGTCGATCGCAATCCGCCACAGGTTCATGCTTCCGGATCGATTGCTGAGGAAATAAAGCCAGTGCCCGTCCGGCGACCAGACAGGATTCCAGTCGTTCCCCTCGTCCGTCGTGACGCGGACCGGGTTCGTGCCATCCGCCGAAATGGTCCAGATATCCCGGTTTGCCGTGGTGTAGCTCTTGCGCGCGGCATCGACGGGTAATGCCCAAAACGCGATCCGCCGGCCTTTCGGCGAAACCCGCGGCTGCACCGCATCGCCTTCGAACAGTCGGCGAGGCTCTCCTCCGTCTGCCTTGACGACCCACAGCTCGCTCACCTCTCCCGATCGTCCTTCCATCACGGGGGCCGATTGGGACGCGAACACGATCTGCCGTCCGTCCGGAAACCACGCGGGCTGGAACCCGTTCCGCGTCAGGCGCCGGACCGAGTCGCCGGTGCGACCCATGACGAAGAGGCCACCCCGATCGCGTTCCGAGCGAAACGCAATCGAATCGCCGTCCGGCGAGAAGGCCGGCATGGTGTCCTCATCCGGCGAATCTTTCGTCAGGTTGATAGCCGTCTGCCCGGTCGTACTTTGCAGGTAGATGTCCGAATTGCCGGTCGCGCTGTTCACATACACGACCCATTTGCCGTCCGGGGAGAGCGACGGGTCGAGGGCGACGCCCGGCTGCAGCGTCAGCTGATTGAACGCCATCGAGGGCGTGGCCCTTTCACGACCCGCGGCCGCACCGCGCCAAAGCAGCCAGCCGATCATCGCGAGCGCACCGATCGTGACGATCGTCAGGGTCACCGTTGCCGCGCGCCAGCGCGCGGCCGGCGCAGCATGAACGGGTGACGCCGCCTGCAACTCTCCCGACTGATTCGACTGCTTCAGCTCGTCGAGATCGTTCCGCAGGTCCTTCGCCGACTGGTACCGCCGCTCCGGATCTTTCGCGAGACACCGGCGCACGATCCGCGAGAGCTCGCGCGGCAGCACCGGGTTGAGATCGGTCAGCGGTGTGGGCGAGTCCCGCAGGATCGCCGAGAGAATCGAGAGGCTCGTGTCGCCTTTGAATGGCGGCGTGCCGGTCGCCATCTCGTAGAGCACCACGCCAAGCGAGAAGACGTCTGATCGCACGTCAACCGGTTTGCCCTCCGCCTGCTCCGGCGACATGTAGGCGACCGTGCCGACGATGCGTCCTTCGCCCGTGATCTCACGGGCCGGCAGCATCGTCGCGTCCGCGGCCCCTGATGCCGATTCACGCAGCTTCGCCAGCCCGAAATCCAGAACCTTGACGCGATCCTGCGCGCCGATCATCACGTTCGCCGGCTTGAGATCCCGGTGCACGATGCCGTGTTCGTGGGCGGTCGCGACGGCGTCCGCCAGCGGCACCGCGATGGCGAGGAGTCGATCGAGCCGCAGCCCACCAGGCGGAATCACGTCCGCGAGCGTGTGTCCGTCGACAAACTCCATGACGATGAAATGCGTGTCGCCCGACTGCTCGACGCCGTGAATGGTAACGATGTGCGGGTGGTTCAGCGCGGCAATAGCCTGCGCCTCGCGCTCGAACCGCTCGCGGCGCTCGAGGTCGACCGCGAACGTGGGCGGCAGGATCTTCAGCGCGACGCTGCGCTTGAGGCGGGTATCGTCGGCGAGGAACACCTCGCCCATGCCTCCGCTGCCGAGTGCCCTGGTGATTCGATAATGATGAAGTGTCGTTCCAATCATTGACTGCTCAGTCACTTGTGCCCTGTCTCGGGAGATGCGGCAGCGCCGCGTTCGACCACCCAGATATCAGCCTCGGAGCGGACGCCACCGTAGTAGATCGTGCGTCCGTCGCGCGCGACGGCGAAGAAGATCGACGCGGGCAACGGCAGACGAACGTCCACAAGCTCGCGCTGTTTCGAGGCGACGTCCACAGTCACCAGTTGTTCCCCATTACCCGTGAAATAGACGAGGCGGTTGCCCGGCATCCAACGGACGAACCGCGTGTCGTCGGTACTGACCTGCGTCGTCTTCGCGGCAGCAAGCTCGTAGACAGCGGCGCCGATGGCGGCACCCGACGTGTCACTGTATAGGTACCCCACCAGCGCGCGCCCGTCTGCCGACCACGCGGTGGGGATGAACGATCGGCCATCCACCCTCGTGCCTTCGAGCTTGTGTAGGTTTCGTTCCGGCGACAAGTTCGGCGCCGTGCTTGACGTGAACACGCCATCGCCGGTTAGCGTGTGGCTGACCAGTTGGTCGCCCGACGGTGAAAAGACCGGATACAGAAGGTCGGCTCCGGAGAGTCCGGCGATTTTGCGCAATCCTCCGCCGTCGATCCCGAGACCCCAGATCGCCCATCGGCCGTCCCGATTGGAATAGAACGCGAGCGAGCGCCCGTCGGGCGCCCACATGCTGTCGCGGTCGCGCGCGGGATCGTCGGTGAGCCGGCGCATGCCCGACCCATCGACGGCGCTCACCAGGACATCTTCCTGACGTTCGCCCTGGTTGGTGAGCAAGAGCCAGCGCCCGTCCGGCGACACATCCGTCGGCACTCGCCGGCTG
Organism: Acidobacteriota bacterium; assembly: GCA_043759095.1. Classification (GTDB taxonomy): domain Bacteria; phylum Acidobacteriota; class Vicinamibacteria; order Vicinamibacterales; family CAVVIG01; genus CAVQFC01. The sequence continues at coordinate 15,201 of JAYVMG010000488.1, forward strand.
TTCGTGTTCGACAAGAGGATAGGCGTGCCGGCGCGCCTGGTCTGCGGATCGAACGGAATCGCGATCGGATTCTCGGAGTAGATGCGGGCTCGAAAGGCGAGCTTCGACCCGTCCTTCGAGAACGTCGGCAGCTCGGACCACGCCTGCACGCCCGTGGTGACCGGCTCCGGAGCCCCGCGCGTACGTCCCGTCGACTGATCGATCGCGATGCGCCAGAGGTTCATCGCGCCGCCCCGATCGCTGGCGAAGTACAGATACTGGCCATCCGGCGACCAGACCGGGCACCAGTCGAGCGGCGCGTCTTCGAGCACGGCGCTCGGTTGACCGCCCATCGCCGGAACGGTAAACAGATCACGCTGGCCCCCGATGCTGCTCCAGAACGCGATCCGTTCACCGGACGGTGACCAGGCGGGCTGCGCCGCGTCAACATCGACGAGTTTCATCGGCGGGCCGCCGGCGACGTCCACGACCCAGAGAGTGCTCGTCCCCAAACGGAAATTGGGATTGGTGATTTCCTCTGTGCCGAACGCGATATGCAGACCGTCCGGCGACCACGCGGGGTGAAATCCGAAGTCCGTGAGCCGTCGAGCGGATTCTCCCGTGGCGCCGACGATGAAGATCCCGCCTTCCTTCTCGGATTCGTGATACGCCACGCTCTTGCCATCGGGTGAAAAGGCCGGCGCCGATTCCTGTCGCAGCGGATCGCCCGCAATCAGGATCGGATTGCGCCCGCCGACGCGTTGGGCATAGATGTCCCAGCTGCCCCGAACGCGACTCGCATACGCGACCGTGCTGCCGTCGGGAGACAAGCTCGGCGCCGTTTCTTCACCCTCCAGATCGGTCACCTGCGTGAACTGCTGCCATCGCGGCTCGGTCGCGGCTGTCCGATGCGCGAATTCCCATGTCGCCACCGCCGTTGCGGCCACGGCCGCCGCGATCATCGCCGCCACGCGCCACGGCCGGCCCTGGCCGCCGGGCGCAGCATCGGGGACCGCGGACATCACACCGGAAGGCGTCCGCGACGCCGACACCGACTCCAGCGCGAAGCCGAGATCGTGCGCGGATTGAAACCGTCGCTCGGGGGCTTTTTCGAGGCACCGACGCACGATTCGATCGAGCGCTGAAGGCACAACACCGTTGCTGATCGAGAGCTCCGGTGGCTCGCTATGGAGGATCGCGCTGATCGTGTCGGCCGGCGTCTCTCCGCCGAACGCCGATCGGCCGGTCACCATCTCGTAGAGCACCGCGCCGAACGCAAACACATCCGATCGATGATCCGTCGGCTGTCCGCGGACCTGCTCCGGGGCCATGTAGCCAATCGTGCCAACGATGGTGCCGGGCGTGGTCTCGACGGTGTGGGCGCCGGTGCCTGACCGACCGAGGTCGAGCGACTTCGCGAGCCCGAAGTCGAGGATCTTCACGCGCTCGTCGCGCGTCACGAACAGGTTCTCCGGTTTCAGATCGCGGTGGGTGATGCCCTTGTCGTGCGCCGCCGCCAGTCCGCTGGTGATCTGGAGGGCGTACTCGATCGCCTTGCGCATCGGCAGCGGTCCCTCGGCGAGCCGCGCGCGTAACGTGGCGCCCTCGAGCAGCTCCATTACGGCGTAGACCGTCTGGCCGTCACGGCCGACGTCGAAGATACCGAGGATGTTTGGATGGGAGAGCTGAGCGACGCTCTTGGCCTCGCGCTCGAACCGCGCGAGCGTCACCGCATCGTCGGCGACCGACGGCGGCAGCACTTTGATCGCGACATCGCGATCGAGCCGCGCATCGCGCGCGCGATAGACCTCGCCCATGCCGCCGGCGCCCAGCGGCGCGACGATCTCATACGGTCCGAGTCGAGCGCCGGCGGCGAGGCTCACTGCTTTATCCCCGACGCCCAATTCATGATCACCGTGATCGGCGCAACAGCATCGGTGCCGACGGGCACGTTCATCAGGAAGCGCTGACCATCGCCGCTGACGCCGTAGCGCCGCGCCGGCGCGGCCAGCAGGTTCAACCGTGTCTGGAAGAGAGGCCTCGGCACCCCGAGCCGGAATGTCGGCGTCATCTCGACGTCGACGGCCATCATCTGCCCGTCGCCGCCGAGGAAATAGAGCTCCCGTCCGTCGCGTCGCCACCGTGGCTCGCTCCCCCCCGAGATCGATACTTGGAACTTTGCGGCTCCCCTGGGGAAATCCTGCACGAAAATCTCCGGCCGGACCGTTTCGTCGGACACATAGGCGACCCACTTCGCATCGGCTGAGAAATGCCCCGACGTGACCTGGGCTCCCTTCGGCACACTTGCCGGATAACGAAAGGACTTGCGATCGTCCTCCATTGGCAGCGCCCACATGCTCCCCCCCGGTCCCGAGTCGTACAGGAGGAACCGCCCGTCGAGCGACCAGTCGCGCGGATACGTCGCCGGCCCGGTCGCGGCGACGAGTTCGTCGGCGCCTCCGCCGCTGCTTGCCTTGCGATAGATGCCCGGCGGCTGACGGCCTGAATAGAACGCGACCCATCGCCCGTCGGGAGAAAAAATCGCATCGGAATCGGGCGCAGGGTCGAACGTGAAGCGCGAGGTGGTTCCGCGTCGGCCGTCGAACAGCCACACATCATAGGTGTCGATCGTGTTTGCGACAATGCGTTCGCCGGCAAGATCGATGGCCGGATTCCAGTAGTTCGCCGCGGCGCCGACGGTATTCAGGACCTTGCCGTCGCGATCCATCCAGGACAGTTGCGCGACCGGTATCGACTGCCCGGCGCGGTGCGCCAGCACCCGGCCGGATGACGACACGGCGAGCGCCGTTTGAGCGCCGGGCTGCATCGTGTCTGACGTCACTTGAACCGGCGGGCCCGAAACCGTCCCGCGGGCGGCATCGAATAGTT
>JAYVMG010000489.1:0-7270 GCA_043759095.1 Acidobacteriota bacterium
ACGCCTCAGGATCAGCAGGTGCTGCTCGCCACGCACACCGACGCCATGTCGCTCATCGAGGAGAACGGCGGCCTCGGACTGCTCGGCATCATGTCGTACTTCAACCGCGTACCGCGGGTCGAACGGGCGCGCACGCTGACGTTCTACTTCGACTGCCGCCATTTCATGCCCGGCGGCGAGGCGAGCTGGCCGCAGTTCGACTACTACACGATTCATCCGGAGAAACTGAAATCGATCGTCGCCACGATCGGCGTCGAGCACATGGGCGGACGCCAGACGATCGAGACGGGGCCCGACGGCAATCAGTACACCTACTCTGCCGAGCGCCCCGAGGATGGCGGCGTGATCACCAGCCTGATGGACGTGCACAACAACAACATCTGGCTGGTGGAGGCCATCGCGCGTGCGGCGACGGCCAATGCGTGGCCGCGCGTCGACGTCAAGTCAGGAAACACGGGCCCTGGCGTAAACAGGGGATTCCAGGGCACGGTCAAGAGTCCGATGAACAAAGGTCGCGCATACAAGATTCCCGGCGTCGGTCTCGCCGGCGACTGGCCGGGCGCGTGGACGCAGACCTACGCGCAGACGGACACCGAGGCCGGACCGCGCGGCTTCGACAAGAACTACTTCGTGCAGCAGGTCGGGGGCCTCACGCAGATCGCGGGCGATCTCATGCGCGTCGATCCGCGCGTGATCGATCTCGGATGGGGCGAGCTCAAGTCGGCGATCGTTGCCGCGAAGGACACCGGCTTGCTCGATCAGTACGGGGCGGCCTTCAGGCACGTCGAAGCGGGCGCGCGCGACAAGGGCGTGACCGCGCTGAGGGATCTCTCGACGAGCGTGACCCGTCGCGTGACGGCGACCGATCCCGCGCCGATCACCAAGCTCATCGACGCGCAGTTGGGCAAGCTGATCTGAATGTTCAACAACCGGTGCAAGGGAGGATGCGTATGCGCAAGGTCGTCTTCGGTGCCGTCGCGATCGCCGTCGTGCTCATTCCCGTCGGCGTCTTGACTCAGGGCGCGAAGAAATCCCTGACGGCCACCTATCTCACGAAAGAAGAAATCGACATCGTCAACCAGAAGGGACAGGGCACCGACCGGAACATCCGCGTCGTCGATATCGGCCACGAGAACTTCAGCGTCGGCATCGTCCATCGCACGAAGACGGTTGATGGCGTCATGCTTCCCGCCGCAGGGGCCCACGCGCGCGGCGCGGCGCCCGCGGCCGCCCGTGGCGCTGCTCCGGCACCGACGCCGTGCGGGCGTCAGATGGCCGCGGTGCCTGCCGGCGGATCGGCCGGCGGCATCACGCACGACTCACAAACCGAAGGCTATTACATCGTTTCCGGCGGCGGCACGATGTTCACCGACGGCTACATCGTCAACGGACGGCACAACCTCTCGCCGGATTTGAACGGGCCGACCTGCGGCGGCGTCGCGTACGACGTCGTGAAGAAGGTCGTGAAGGCGGGGGACATCATCATCGTCCCGGCCGGCGTCGTGCACGGATGGCTCGACATTCCGGAACACGTGGACTACTTGAGCTTCCGGCCGTCGCCCGGCATTCTCACCACGGGCTTTGTGCATCCGGTGCTGAAGAAATAGCTGGCTACTTCGGCGTCACGCGGAAGAGCCCGCCGGGATTCGCGTCCTCGAGGATCCACAGCGCGCCGTCCGGACCGACTTCCACGTCGCGAAGGCGGTGGCCGACGCTCCAGCGTTCGGCGCGCATGGCGCCGCCTTTGGCGTCGAACGTGATGCGGTTGAGCGACTGCGTCGCGATCCCGTACTGTCCCATGGCCACCGAGGGCCGATCCCGATGAAATCGCGTCGCCCCCTCGTTCACGCAGCTCGTTCGTAATACCTGGTTTCCCGAGCTCGCGAGGCTCGTCAAGAAATAGCCTTGCGGCTCGCTCCCGCACTCGTCTCGGCGTTTAAGAGATGAGGCGTCCGCGCCGATCGCGCTGCTGAGAACTGGCAAATCGATGCGAAACAATGAGCGCGCGGAGGATAGGTCCTGCCTGGTCGCGAAGGGTAGAGCGATCATTTTTTCGGCAACGCGAAGGCGATGATCTCGTCATTGGTGACCTGCGACCTCGTGAGCCCGCCGCCGGTGCTCACCACGGTGACGAATTGCCGGCCATCGGCTCCACGGTAGGTGATCGGGGTCGTTTCAACCGATGACGGCAACCGGATCTCCCACAGCTTCTCGCCGGTCGCGGTCGCAAAGGCGCGGAACCTGAAATCATCCGTGCCGCCAACGAAGGTGAGGCCGCTGGCGGTCAGCACGACACCGCCGGAACTCGGACGGCCGGTCTCCTGCATGCCGGCCGGCAGCGCATCGGAGACGCCAAGCGTCTTGCGATAGGCCATGTTCATGTTGTTGTCGTCGACCAGATGCTCGCAATACGACTGATGCTGTGGCTCGCCTTTGTAGAGATTGTTGGGCTCGCGCTTCGCGAATAGTCACGAATATGTTACCGTTGACGCGTGCCGCTTCGCGTCGAGGAGTACGTCCGGGAAGACGGGACGGTGCCCTTCAAAGACTGGTTCGAGCGAGTCGACCCGCACGCCGCGGCGAAGGTGGCGATGGCCGTGACTCGGCTGAGTCTGGGGAACACGTCCAACGTGAAGTGGTTCAGCGGGATTGGAGAGATCAAAGTCGATTGGGGACCGGGATATCGCGTGTATCTGGCCAAAGGCGGCCCGGCGAGCCGGCGCTCAAGCGCGCGGGAAACGGTGAATAACATGGCATTGACGCGAGACTTCAAGGACACGGTAGTGGCGCGGGTGCGGCGGGATCCGAAATTCGCGCGGGCGCTCCTGGACGAGTCGGCCACGCTGTTTCTCAACGGCGAACCGGAAGCGGCACGGCTGCTGCTACGTGATCTCGTCAATGCGACGATGGGGTTCGAAGCGCTGGCCGAGATGACCGACAAGCCAGCGAAGAGCCTCCACCGGATGCTGTCCCAGAGTGGAAATCCCAGCATGGACAACCTCGCCGCCATTTTTGACGCGGTCAGACAGCGGTTGAAGGTCGGCCTCAAGGCCCAGACGGTGAAGGCGGCGTAACCGGGCTCGAAGAGTCGAGACAGGTCGCCACTACGCCGTTACAGAGGATTGATCGCGTCGGTGCGACGCTAATCGCTATACTTCCAGCCGTTTGGCCCTCACTCCTGGCACCCGCCTCGGCGTCTACGACATCACCGCGCCGATCGGCATAATCGCATCACACTTTGCCCCTCAACCCTAGAGCGCGCCTCCGCGTGCACGAGAACGTTTCGGCGCAGCCGCGCCGGCCGGCGTTCTTCTGGATCGTGATCGCCGCCTGCGCGCTGTTCGCTGCCGCGTTCTCGTTCACCGGCTGGGTGTCGCTGCGTTACGCCGGCGTCATGAAGGCGCCCGGCTGGAACGTTCGAGCGGAGCGCACGGGATGGTTCGTCGCGGATGTCGACATGACCGGAGCGGCGGCCGGCCAAATCACGGCCGGCGACCGGTTGATCGCGATTAACGGCGACGAAAGGTCAGCCGTCATCGGTGTGTCCTACTGGCGCAACGTGCGTGGCGAGACGTACCGCGTCGACGTCGACCGGCGCGGCGAACGCGTGTCGCTTGAACTGCCGCTGCCGCGGGTCCCGGTTCGACAGGTCGACCTCACGTACACCGTCTACGGTCTTGCTTTTTTCGTCTTCGGCGCCGCGCTGGCCCTCGCGCGGCCACGCGACAGCCTCGTCCGACTGATCGCGGCCTGCCTCGTGCTGGCCTCGACCAGCAGTCTGAGCGCGACGTTGGCGGCCGCGCGAGGGTTCCTCGTCGGCTGGGAACCATTCGGGTATTTCGTGATCGCGACCGGATCGTCCCTGGTGTTTCCGGTGACGTACCACGTCTTCAGCCGCTTTCCGACGGGGAACAACCCGGGCCCGCTGTGGCGGGCTGTGCAGTGGCTGCTGTACGCGCTGTTCGTGCTCGTGTTCTGGCCGGCCTGGGCCCTGAACTATCTCGGCATCGACGTCGGCCCGCGTGCGACGCGGTTCATCGTCGAGCATCCGTCGCTGTACCTGTCCGCCGTCCGCCTGACCGCTCGCGCGGGCTGGGCGTTCTACCTGGCGTGCCTCGTTCTCGCGATGGTCGTGACCGCGCGCAACTACCGGCATCTGCAAGATCCGGACAGCCGGCGCCGGATCCGACTGGTCGTGGCGGGAATGCTGAGCGCGCTGATCCCGTTTGCGGCGGCGTCATCCGTGTATCGCTTCACCGGCATGATCAGCGACGAGGCCTACCACCTCTACGTCGGCCCGATCGCCTACCTGCCGATGATCTGCATTCCGGCGTCGCTGGCGGCAGCGGTCTGGAAGGAGCAGTTGTTCGACATCCGGGTGATCGTCCGTCGCGGGCTGCAGTATCTGTTCGCGCGCGCGGCGCTGCGCGTGCTGCTCGTCCTGCCGGTCGGGCTGTTGCTGTTCTCGATCTTCAGGAACCCCGATCGCACCGTCGGGCAGATCCTCACGCAAGGCTCTGGCTGGCTGAACCTCGTCCTGATGGGAGCCATCGGCGCTGCGCTCCAATCGCGACAGCAGCTGCAGACGACGCTCGACCGGCGCTTTTTCCGCGAGGCCTACCAGCAGGAGCAAGTACTCGCGCACCTGATCGACGAAGTCCGGCAGCTCGACTCGCTGGCGGACATCGCGCGGCTGGTGAGCACGCGGGTCGAGTCGGTGCTGCACCCGGCGTCGCTGCACATCTTCTATCGCGCGGAAGAACGCAGCGATCGGTTCGAGGGTCACTCCTCGTCGGACTCGTTCGTCGGTGTGCAGCTGTCGCAGCAGCAGACGCTGCTGCGCGCGATCGAGGCGGCGAAGACGATTCGCGATTTCCCGTCGGACCTCGAAGACACGCTGCCCGAGGCCGAGCGCGCCTGGCTGGAGAACCTCGGCGTACGCCTGATCGTGCCGATCACGGGAACGGGCGAGCGGCTGATCGGCCTGCTGCTGCTGGGCGAACGGCTGTCTGAGGAGCCCTACTCCGCGACCGACCGGCGTCTGCTGCAAGCCATCGCGTCGCAGATCGGCCTGGTCTACGAGAACCAGCACCTCAAGGCGCGCGTGCGGCTCGACGCCGACGTCCGCCGCGACGTGCTCGCGCGGCTCGAGGATCGCAGCGTTAGCCTGCTCAAGGAATGCCCGATCTGCGGCCGCTGCTACGACGGCGCGACGGAACACTGCGACGCGGACGGCGCGGACGTCACGCTGACATTGCCGATCGAACGCACGCTCGACGGCAAGTACAGCCTCGAGCGCGCCCTGGGGCGCGGCGGATTCGGCGCCGTGTTCGAAGCGTCCGACCTGAGGCTGCACCGTCAGGTGGCCGCGAAGGTGATGATGGGATCCCTCTTCGGCGATCAGGCTGCGCTACGGCGTTTCGAGCGGGAGGCGCGGGCGGCCGCGAGAATCGACCACCCGAACATCACCCGCGTGCACGATTACGGCGCCGTCGGCTCCGGCGGCGCATTTCTCATCATGGAACTCGTCGCCGGGCGGACGTGGCGCGCGGAACTGCAGCGCTCTGGTGTCGTGCCGCCTGAGCGATCGGGCGAGTGGTTTCGTCAATTACTGGACGGACTGCAGTTCGCGCACGGCATGGGCATCGTGCATCGCGATCTCAAGCCGGAAAACGTGATGATCGTCGAGACGGCCGGCGGCGACGGCCTGAAGATCATGGATTTCGGTCTGGCGAAAGTCCTTGATGCTGGAACGGGCGCCACCGAGTCGGTGAGCGTGGCCGGCACGGCAATGGGAACGCTCGGTTACATGGCGCCTGAGGTCCTGAACGGCGGCCCGGTCGACGAGCGCGCGGACCTCTTTGCCATCGGCGTCATGGTCGTGGAAACGCTGGTAGGCGCGCGTCCATTTAGCGGTCAGAATCCGCACGAGATCCTCACGGCGGTGCTGCAGAGTGAATACCATCTGCCGGGAGCGACGACGGAGATCCGGGCGCTCGACGCCGTGGTGCAGCGCTGCCTGGCCAAGGAGCCTCGGGATCGCTATGGTTCGGCGGCGGAATTGGCGAAGGATCTGATTCCGGCTCTGGCACGTTGCCGGAACCCGGATTCCTAACCACTCCGCCGTTACTGAGGATCGATCGCGTCCGTGCGACGCTAACCGCTATACTTCCAGCCGTTTGGCCCTCACACCCGGCGCCCGCCTCGGCCTCTACGAAGTCATTGCCAGCATCGGCGAACCGACCTCCAGGTGTCCACCTGCGACCTGACGCCAAGCCGAATCAGCCACGCCGATCGGCGTTCGTGTGGGTGGTGCTGGCGCTCTGCGCCCTGTACGTCGCCCTCTCGGTCTTCACCGCCATCGTCTCGATGCGCTACTACGGGATGATGAAAGCGCCGGGCTGGGAGGCGCGCGCGACCGACGACGGCTGGATCGTCACGAGCATCGCGCCCGATGGAGCGGCCGCGGGTCGTCTGGAGCCAGGTGACCGTCTGCTTGCATTCAACGGGGACGAGCGCGCCGCGGTGCTCGGCGCGCCGCTCCTCGACAACGTTCCGGTGGATCAGGCATATCGGGTCGATCTCGCACGCGGCGGCCGGCGGATCTCCGCCCATCTGATGCTGCCGCTGATTCGCGGTCGGTTGCTGTGGCCGATCTTCCAGATCATCGGTCTCGTCTTCTTCGTCTGCGGTGCCACGCTCGCGCTGCTGCGGCCCGACGATCCGCAGGTGCGGCTGGTCGGCGGCGTGCTGATGGCGGTCGGTTTCACGACGCTGCTCGAAGCCGAGGGCGGCGCGCGCCGTTTCCACCTCGGACCGGCCGAGCGCGGTATCCAGGTCCTTATCGCGGCGCTGTCGCTGTTCACGTTCCCGTTGGCGTTCCATTTCTTCAGCCGGTTTCCGAGCTGGAAAAGTCCGGGTCCGCTGTTGCGCGCGACGCAGTGGCTGTTGTACGGGCTGCTTGCATGCGTGTTTCTGCCCGCGTGGGTCGTGGCCTTTCTCGGTTATGACGTCACGGCGGAGACGTCGCGCTTCGTGCTCGCGCACCCGTCGCTGTACCTGACGTGTGTCCAGATCAGCGGGCGCGGAGTGTTCGTCTACATCGGAGCGTGCCTGCTGCTCGCGATGATCGCGGTTGGCTTGAATTATCGACGGCTCGCCGACGCGGGCAGCCGCCGCCGCATCCGCCTCGTCGTGGCCGGACTGGTGGCCGCCTGCGCTCCATTCGTCGTGGTTGTCGTCGTCGCGTATCGCGTGTTCGCGCTGATCG
>JAYVMG010000490.1:0-2732 GCA_043759095.1 Acidobacteriota bacterium
CATGGACGTTGAAGCACGGCGTGAGCTCACGGTATTGGATGCCGTCTCCCGCGATCAGCACATTACCCAGCGGCATCTGGCAGCCCACCTGGGGATCGCCCTCGGGTTGACCAATATCTATCTCAAGCGGCTGATCCGCAAGGGCTACATCAAGTGCGTCAACGTGCAGGCGAATCGCCTGCTGTACCTGATTACGCCCCAGGGGATTGCCGAGAAATCGCGGCTCACTTACGAGTTCATGGACTACTCACTGCACCTCTATCGCGAAGTTCGCCAGCACCTCACGGAAGTGTTGCGGCCCTGTCGCGACGGCGGCGCCGAGCGCATCGCCGTCTACGGCACTGGCGAAGCGGCCGAGCTCGCGTACCTGTCGCTGAAAGAGCAGGGACTGGAGCCGGTTGCCATCTTTGCCGCGCAGGCAGGCGGCACGTTCCTCGGCATCCCGATCCGCGGCCTCGATGAATGCGCGCACATTCCGTTCGACCGGCTGATCGTCGCGACGCTCGACAAACCGGATGCGCTGCTGAAGCAGCTCCTCCAAGCCGGCGTGCCCTCGGACAAGCTGCTGATGCTGAAGCCGACGCTGCCCGCGGTGGCGGTCGAGGAGGACACGGATGCCGTCGCTCGCGCCTGAGTCCGGCGCGCCCGCGCTTCCGCTGATTCGCGTCCAGCGATCGCACGGGTGGGTGTCGTTGCGCCTGGGTGATTTGTGGGAGTACCGCGAACTCGTCTACTTCCTCACGTGGCGCGACGTGAAGGTTCGCTACAAGCAGACGCTGCTCGGCGCCGCCTGGGCCATCCTCCAGCCGCTGATGACGATGCTGGTGTTCAGCCTGTTTTTTGGCCGACTCGGGCACATGCCGTCCGATGGCATTCCGTATCCGTTGTTCACGCTGGCGGCGCTGGCGCCGTGGACGTTCTTTTCGAACGGGCTGACGCAATCGTCGAACAGCCTCGTCGGCAGCGCGAATCTGATTACGAAGGTCTATTTCCCGCGGTTGATTGTGCCAGTGGCGACCGTGCTGTCTGGCGTCATCGACTTCGTGCTCGCGTTCGTCTGTCTCATCGCGATGATGACCTACTACCGCATGGCGCCGGCGGCGAGCGTCGCGTGGCTGCCGCTGTTTCTGATGCTCGCGGTGATTGCCTCGCTCGGCACCGGCCTGTGGTTGTCGGCGATGAACGTGCAATTCCGCGACGTGCGGTACACCGTCCCGTTTCTGACACAGTTCTGGATGCTCGCCACACCCATCGCGTACCCAAGTTCGCTCCTGCACGAACCATGGCGCACGGTCTTCGCGTTGAACCCGATGGTCGGCGCCGTGGAGGGCTTTCGCTGGGCGCTGTTCGGTCGCGCGCCGGCTCCGGTGGAGGTCATCGCGGTGTCGTTCGCCAGCGCGACGCTGATCCTCGCCGGTGGCGCCCTCTATTTCCGCCGCATGGAACGCACCTTCGCGGACATCGTCTGATGGCGCAACCAGCGATTCGCGTGGAAGGGCTCGGCAAGGAATACCGCATCGGCGGAAAGCCCGAGCGGTACACGTCGCTGCGGGACGCCATCGTCCGAAGAGCGAAAGCGCCGTTCCAGCGAGTGGCGGCGGTGATGCGCGGGCAGTCGTCCGTGCTCTCGTCGCGGACGTTTTGGGCGCTGCGCAACGTGTCGTTCGACATCCAGCCCGGCGAAGTGGTCGGCATCATCGGCCGCAACGGCGCGGGCAAGAGCACGCTGCTGAAGATCCTCGCGCGTATCACCGAGCCGACGGTCGGGCACGCGGACATCTTCGGCCGCGTCGGATCGCTGCTCGAGGTCGGGACCGGCTTCCATCCTGAATTGACGGGCCGCGAAAACGTCTTTCTGAACGGCGCGATCCTCGGGATGCCGCGTCGCGAAATCGAGCGGAAGTTCGACGAGATCGTGGCGTTCTCGGAGATCGAAGCGTTCATCGACACGATGGTGAAGCACTACTCGAGCGGCATGTACATGCGGCTCGCGTTCGCTGTCGCCGCGCACCTGGAACCGGAGATTCTGCTGATTGACGAAGTGCTCGCGGTTGGCGATCTCGAATTTCAACGCAAGTGTCTCGGCAAGATGGAAGACGTCAGCCGCCTGGGCCGCACGGTGGTCTTCGTCTCGCACAACATGTCGGCGGTGACGCGCCTCTGCTCGCGCGCCGTGCTGCTCGACCACGGGCAGGTCGTCGCCAGCGGTCCGACGCCAGGCGTGGTGGCCGAATACGTGTTCAAGGGTTACGGCACGCGCGCCGAACGGCGATGGATCGACGACGCGGGCGCGCCTGGCGACGAAACGATTCGGCTGCGCGCCGTCCGCGCGCACGACTCCGAGGGTACCGTGCAGGAATCGTTCGACATCCGCCAGCCGATCGCCATCGAACTGGAGTTTGACGTGCTGAAGCCGGGGATGCGTTTCACGCCGTGCTTCGACGTGGTCAACGACACGGGGGTCGTCCTGTTCCTCAGTCAGGAGCGGCAGGATTGGCAGGACATCGATCGTCCCGTCGGCCGCCACCTCGCCACGTGCTGGATTCCCGGAAATTTTCTCGCCGAAGGCACGTTCAGCGTCGATGTTGCGTTCTGGGGATTCCGGACGCCGCCGACCGGGCTGATCGAAGAGAACGGCGCGATCTCGCTGTCCGTCCACGATCCGCTTGAAGGGGGATCCGTGCGCGGCCGCTCGACGAGTTCGTACCCGGGCGTGATGCGGCCGATGCTGA
>JAYVMG010000491.1:0-7266 GCA_043759095.1 Acidobacteriota bacterium
ACGTTCGCGTCCTTCCAGTCGACCAGCTTGCCGTTCATCCAGATCGTGCCTGTGCCCGGAAACGCCATGAGGAGTGCTCCTTACGGCGATTCTATCGCACTTGGCAACGGATTCTCCCGCTGTGGCGAGAGCCTACTTCGGTAGTTTCGCCGCGAGGACCTCCACACTTTTCGATCGTCGGGGGCGCCGACAACAGTTCAGCGGCGTTGGCCATCAGCGCCGCAGCAATGGGTCCCGACAGCCGGATGCTGGGAGCGGAATCGGTCATGCTTGCGCGATGAGTGACACCGGCGACAATCGGTAGAACCTCGCAGAGCGGTACACTCGGTCGAGTTCCTCGTGACCCTTCCTGACAAAGACGTCGTCCTGCTCGGCATCGGACACACCAACGCTCAGGTGCTGCGCATGTGGCGTCTGCGGCCGCCGCCAGCCGTCCGTCTCACCTGCGTGTCCAACTACGCCGTGGCGACGTATTCCGGGATGCTGCCGGGCGCCCTGGCCGGCCAGTATGCGCGCGAGCGAATGGAGATCGACCTCGGGCGGTTATGCGCGGCGGCTGGTGCACGACTCGTGGTCGCGGATGCGTGCGGCCTCGACCTGGCGGGGCAGCAGCTCCTGTTCGACAGCCGTCCGCCCCTGCCGTTCGACGTGTTGTCGATCGGGATCGGTTCCGTGCCGACGTACCACGGTGTGGAGATCGTCGACGGACGACGACTGCTGCCCATCAAGCCGATGCAGACGTTCCTGGATCGAATAGACGAACGGCTGCGCGAGGCGTCGGACGAGCGACGCGGCGCCCCGATCCGCGTCGCGATCGTCGGCGGCGGAGCCGGCGGTATCGAGCTGGCGTTGTGCCTGCCGTCCCGGGTGCTCACGCTGCTCGGCGACGCCGCACAGATAGAGGAGACCATCATCTGCGGCGACGAGCGGATCGCGCCGGGAAGCCTCGAAGGCGCCGCCAGGCGGATCCGGCGTGTCCTGGATCAACGCGGCGTGTGTCTGGTTGCCGGTCGGCGGGTTGTGCGGGTCGACGGCGCACAGCTGGTGCTCGACGACGAGACGATCGTGGGAGCGGATGTGATCCTCTGGGCGACCGGCGCTGCCGCGCCGCCGCTGCTGGCCCGGCTCGGCCTGCCGACCGATGCGCGCGGTTTCCTGCTCGTCGCGGACACCCTACGAACCACGAGCGACGCGCCTGTGTTCGCCGTCGGCGATTCCGCCACCATCGCGTCGTCGCCAACCTCCAAAGCCGGCGTGTATGCCGTGCGGCAAGGACCGGTGCTGGGGGAGAACATTCGCCGGATGCTGGCGGGAAAGTCGCTCCAGAAGTACACCCCGCAACGCGGATTTCTCAAGCTGCTCAACACCGGCGCCGGCCGGGCGATCGGCGAATGGCGGGGCGTGTCGTTCGAGGGGCGGTGGTGCTGGTGGCTCAAGGACTATATCGACCGCCGCTTCGTTGATCAGTATCGTGTGTCGAGCGATTCGTCTCGTGATTGAATCATCGGACATGGGCGGTAGCCGTGCGCCTTTCGTGTCCGTGATTATTCCGATCCTCAATGACACGGAGGACCTCCAGCGGGCGTTCACATCGATCGGTGACCATGCCGGCGTGGAGATCATCGTCGTCAATGGAGGACCACATACTCCAGACATTGAGCGAATTCAACACGCCGCGCCGCGGGTCGGCTGGATGGCGGCGCTCCCAGGCCGTGGTCGACAGATGAACGTCGGCGCATCGAACGCGAAGGGCGTGTGGCTGCTGTTCCTCCACGCGGACACGCGGCTTCCCGCTGGATGGTTCGAGGAACTGCAGAAGATCTCGACAGATGCGTCGGTGATTGGCGGGAGTTTCAGGTTCCAGCTCGACTCCCCGAGTCGCTGGGCCCGGGCGATCGAGTATGGTGTCGCCGCTCGCGTCCGATGGTTCCAGCTGCCATACGGCGATCAGGCGCTCTTCGCGCGGCGCAATGTGTTTGTCGCGATTGGCGGATATCGCGAGCTGCCCGTGATGGAGGACGTTGATGTGGTGCGACGGCTACGCCGAGCAGGTCGCTTGCGGTACTCGGCGCTTCCGGCGGTGACGTCTGCGCGGCGTTGGGAGTCTGATGGCTGGGTTCGCCGTAGCGCGGAGAACCTCGTGCTGGTTCTTCTCTTTTTTCTCGGCGTCTCTCCCGAGCGGCTGGCGCAACGCTATCGGACCTCTCGTGCGTCGAAGGTCAGCGGCAGATCCGCCTCGAAGCCTGGGACGATCGATGAGTGATCGCGTCGCCTTGGCCGTGATGGCGCGGGCGCCGTCCGACGCGCGCGGCAAGACACGGCTGCTCACGTCGCTTGGCCTGTGCGATGGAACGGATCTGCGCCGGGCGATCTTGCTCGACACGCTTGAAGTTGTGCAGCAGGTGGCGGGCGTTGAACCGGTGGTGGTCTTCGCGCCCGAAACGGGAGGCGCCGAGATCGCGGGGCTTATCGGCGGTGACTTCCGCGTGTTGGCCCAGCGCGGCGGGGACCTCGGCGAGCGTCTTCGGTTGGCGTTCGCCGACCTCTTCGCTTTGGGGTACTCCGCGGTGGCGATCATTGGGTCGGATCTGCCCACGCTGCCAGCCGAGCACGTCGAACGCGGACTCGATGTGTTGAGGTGCGAGGTCGATCCGCTTGTTCTAGGTCCCGCCCTTGACGGCGGGTACTACCTGATTGGTCTTCGGGCGAACCACCCGGAGATCTTTCACAAAATCCCGTGGAGCACCGCAGGCGTTCTGGCAGCCACGCTGTCCGCTGCCGAGGCACACCGGCTGTCCGTTACGCTCATTCCGTCCTGGTATGACGTGGATTCGATGGATGATCTTCGCCGCGTGCTCGAGTTACCAACGGCCGGGGCGCGGACACCGCGTCGAACCCATGAGTGGGCCACTGCACGATTGAGTAAGCCTCGCTAGACAGATGTCGTGCGGCCAAGCTCTTGCGCGAGCGCCAGACGGGCCGTCCTCGCGACGATTGCCACCGCGACGATCGTGGTAACGAGACCGACGAGCGCCAGCCACAGCCGTCCCCGGCCGTTGGTGGCGGCGGTCGTCCCGAGGCCGGCCGCCGAGGTTGCCAGAGAGCCCAGGTACACGTACAGCCACGTTCCAGGAAGCATGCCGATCGCTGACGCCACCACATAGCGTCCCAGTGTTACGTCGGTGAGACCGAGAGCATAGTTAAGTCCGTTGTAGGGAAGGATCGGCGAGAGTCGCAGCAGAACAATCAGCTTGAAACTATGACGGCCGATGGCCCCGCGAAGCGCGCGCGCTGTTGGATACCGATCGAGTTTCCGTTGTGCCCAGTCCCGAAGGAACGATCGACCGAGCAGGAACGCCGCGGTGGCGCCGAGCACGCTCGCCGGCGACGCGACCAGCAGCCCGCCAACCGGACCGTACGCGAAACCGGCGACGAGCGTCAGGAGCGAGCCGGGAAGAAACGCCACCGCGCTCAGTGCGTAGACGATGATGAAGAGGGCAACGCCGGTCGCGCCCATTCCTCTGAGACGGTCCGCCAACGTGAGGCTCCACGCGCGAACGGGCAGGAAGTGGCTGACCAGCGCGATGGCAGCGAGAGCGACGACGAGCCACGCCAGCCGCTGCCGTCCGGTCACGCCAGTTTCACTGCGGTTTCACGCGCACGACGAGCGTGAGGCCCACGATGATGCAGGCGCTGGAGAGTTTAGTGTCGATCGCCGGTTCTTCGTTCAGCACGGGGATGATGATGGCCGGGCAGAGAGAGGCGACATCGACGTCAGGGCTGATGGCGGTTGATGTCATTCAAAGACCAGTCGTACGACAGGAAACGGATGGGCGCCGATGCGCGGGCCGCACGGACGGCCTCCGGTGGCCCGTAACGCTCGATAAAGGCGCGAATGGCGGCATCGCTCTTCACCCCCGTGTCGCTGACGGCAAAGTCCGCCCCGTACCATTTGAACAGACTCGACACGAGCAGGCGACTTCCGACGCTGCGTGTGCCTTGAGCGCTCGAAAGAAAACGCCGCGTCGCATCGTCCAGCTGCGCTTCGATGTCGCTGCCGACGAACGGTTCCGATCGGAGTGTCGGGCAGCTCGTGGACGCACAGTTGATGGTGAAATGAATGCGTGGGTCCTTGAACGTCGGCCGGAGGATCTCGTGTTCGATCTGATCCAGCGTGACCGATCGCCCGGCGGCGGACCAATGCTGGGTGGTCCACACGCCGTCGATCTGACGAATGCTGTTACGTGGGTAAAGGGTGAACACCGATCCGCGGATGGGGTAGTGGTCTGCGATCGATCGCAGCGTGAAAAGGTTGTAGGCATTGATCCAGAACGCGATGCGCTCGCCGCGGGGCCACGCCATTTCGTCGGCCATCGCCACCCGGCCGAATGCCTCGACGCTTCGATCGAGCACCGATCGCCCAGAGGTCAGCGCGGCATAGTCGACCTTGCCATCCCGGACGAATCTTGTCAGGAGGTCGCGATACGTTGCAAAGGTCTTGTCGAACGGATCGGCGGTACGGGCGGACGGCACCGCGAAGCCAGCGACCGCGAGCAGCGCTGCCACGAAGAATCGTCGTATCGCGTGAGGCCTGTTCATCACTCTGACGGGGTACTTCGCCTGATTGTAGCCGAGAGTCGTGGGCATCTGCAGCCGGAGCGGAACGCCGTGTCCACGATCCGGCGGCTTGTCGTACATCTCGTAGCAGAGCAGCGACTGTGGATGTCGGGCCGTGGCCATGTCGATCGATTCGTAGTACTTGTCGGCGCACGTCACCGAAGCGTCCGACGACGTCCCACTCTTCGATGCAGATGTGCCGCGTAGTCTGCCGCACCCGCGGCAGGGCGCAGATCTGGTCGAGCTGGTAGGTGTCCAGTCGGCTGACCGCGCCGGCCACTCGCAACGACCAATGCTCGAGATCGACGCCGGGATTCACCACGATAAACCGATGACGGTCGGTGCTACCGTATGGGTCATGTCCACTTTGCGCGCGGCTGATCGGCGGTTGCTGTCGTGCAGCCGTTGATCTCGTCGCTCGACGAAGCCAACAGGACACTGATCGACAACGTCCATCCGGAGGATTGGCGGAATCCGACGAAGTCCGGTGTTTACGACCTCATCGCCATCGGCGGTGGCACGGCGGGCCTCGTCTGTGCCGTCGGCGCTGCGGCGCTTGGTGCGCGCGTCGCGCTGATCGAGCGGCACCTGCTCGGCGGCGACTGTCTGAACACGGGCTGCGTGCCGTCCAAAGCGCTGTTGCGCTCCGCCCGAGTGATTGGCGAGATGCGCCGAGCGCCGAGATTGGGCGTCCGGGTCGGGCCGGTCGATCCGGACTTCGCCGCGATCATGCAGCGGATGCGGGAACGTCGTGCCGCGATCAGCCCGCACGACTCTGCGCAGCGTCTGTCGTCTCTTGGAGTGGATGTCTATTTTGGAGACGCGCGATTTGTCGGGACCGATGCCCTTGTGGTCGACGGCCAACGGCTGCGGTTCGCGCGGGCGGTCATTGCCACTGGCAGTCATCCGACCGCTTCGCCCATACCTGGGCTCGCCAGCGTGCCGTTTCTCACGAGTGAGACGTTGTTCTCGCTGAGCCGCCTCCCGCCTCGACTGGCCATCGTTGGCGGCGGACCGATCGGCTGCGAGATGGCGCAGGCGTTCGCTCGATTCGGCAGCGCGGTCACGATCGTCGAACAAGCCGACCACGTGCTGCCGCGAGAAGACCCGGACGCGGCGGCCCTGGTCGAAGCCGCCCTCCATCGCGATGGCGTGACGGTCGCCACCGGTGTCCGCTTGCTCGATGTCTCGCAGACCGCCGCCGGCTATCGTCTCGGCGGCCAGACATCGGGCGGCATCAGAGACGTGGTGGTCGATGACGTGCTGGTGGCGGCGGGCCGGTCGCCGAACACGACCTCGCTCGATCTCGACGCCGCACGCGTGTCGTGCTCCAAGGACGGCATCGTGGTGGACGATCGGCTCCGCACGTCCAATCGCCGGATTTATGCCGCGGGCGATGTCTGCTCGCGGTTTCAGTTTACGCATGCCGCCGAGGCCATGGCCCGGATCGTCATTCAGAACGCCCTGTTCTTCGGCCGGCGCCGCGCCAGTGCGCTGACGATGCCGTGGTGCACCTACACCGATCCGGAGGTGGCCCACGTGGGCCTGTACGAAGCGGAAGCGCGGTCCACCGGCCGGCGGGTTGAAACGATCACGGTCAGATTCGACGAGGTGGATCGCGCGTTGATCGACGAAGAGACCGAGGGATTCGTGCGTGTGCATCACGACGGCGGGCAGTTGCTCGGCTGCACGATCGTCGCTCCGCATGCCGGAGAGATGATCGGGGAAGCGGTGTACGCTGTGGCGCACGGCGGAACGCTCACCGACCTCTCGTCCACCATCCATCCGTATCCGACGCTGGCTGAAGCACTGAGGAAAACCGGCGACCAGTTTCGTCGCGGCTCCCTGACGCCTGGGGTCAGGCGCTGGCTCGAACGTTACTTTCGCTGGACCCGCTCTTGATGAATCGCCAGGCCTTCCTCGCCGAGCATCCGGGACTGTTTCTGCTCGATGTCGCCGATGCGCCGGGCCTGGCGCGATACCTCGCCAACCGAGGCGTGCTTGGGGACGGCGAGGCGCTCGTGCAGGTCGCAAAGGCTGGCGCTGGCAATATGAACTGCACGGTCCGGGCGACGCTCGGCCAGCGAACGCTGATTGTGAAGCAGGCGCGGCCGTGGGTGGAGAAGTACGATCACATCGCGGCGCCGTGGAACCGGTCGCATGTGGAAGCGGCATTCTACGTAGTCGCGGCGTCAGAGCCGGCTTTGGCGCGCCAGATGCCACGACTGCTCCACGCGGATGCTGACAGCCGGGTGATCGTTCTCGAGGACATCGGTGGCAGTGATCTCACGTCGTTGTACCGCGGCGCAGTACTGGCCGACGAAGACTGTCGTGCGTTGGTCGCGTACCTCGCGACCCTTCATTGCGTCACCGTCCCGGCACGAGACAGAACGTTGCTGGCCAATCGCGAGATGCGCGCGTTGAACCACGATCATATGTTTCACGTGCCGCTGATGCCAGCCAACGGCCTGGCGCTCGACGAGATCACGCCAGGGCTCCAGTCTCTCGCCGACGATCTCAAGGGCGACCACGAGTACGTGGGCCGCGTGGCGGCGCTCGGCAGCATCTACCTCGCCGACGGCGCGCATCTGGTGCACGGTGATTTTTTCCCGGGCAGCTGGTTACGGTCGACTCGCGGAATCGTCGTGA
>JAYVMG010000492.1:0-7254 GCA_043759095.1 Acidobacteriota bacterium
ACGCTCTGCTGAAACGGGTGTGACGCCTCCACCTCGACGCCAATCACTTCGCATCTCGGGTTGATCGCTTTCGCCACCGTGGCCACGCCGCTGATCAAACCGCCGCCGCCGATCGGCACGACGAGCGTATCGATGGCAGGCTCGTCCTCGAACATTTCGAGCGCGACCGTTGCCGCGCCAGCGATCACGTCCGCGTCGTTGTATGGGGAGATGAACTCCGCGCCCGTCTCCTTCGCGTACTGCTTCGCGATCCGTTCCGCATCGTCGTAGTCGCGGCCGATGGCGCGCAGGTCCGCGCCGTGGCGCGTGATCGCGGCCAGTTTCGTGTGTGGCGCGTCGGCAGGTGTGAACACGACGAGGGGAAGGCCAAACGTTTTAGCCGCAGCTGCGAGTCCCCTGCCGTGGTTGCCGGCTGAGGCAGTGACGAGTTGGGACGGCGCACCGCCCGGCCGTTCGAGGCGCGCGATCACGGCGTTGAACGCGCCGCGCGATTTGAAGGAATTCGAAACTTGTAGCGACTCCGCCTTCAGCACGACGTGTGCGTTGGCCAGATCGGACAACCAGGTTGAATGCATCAGCGGTGTCCGGCGGACGTAGGGCGCAATCCGCCGGCGCGCGCGCAAGACATCGATCATCATAAGTAGTGCGGGCCTTCAGGCCTGCCGGGTCAGGATCTCGGCAAGCTGCTGCACGAACGCCGACCGCGCCAGTACTTCGCCGACGCCAGCCTGCCGCGCGGCGTCGATGACGTCGGTCTGGACGTGTGACGCGTAGCCGACCGTCGGGATCGACGCCAGCGCGGGATCCCCTTTCATGGCGGCGACGATCGCGAGCGGGCCGATGCGCTCGTTGTTGAGATCGAAGATCACCATCGTCGTCGGGTTCTTGCGCATCGTCTCGAGGGCGCCCTCCACGGATCGTGAGAAGCGAAGATCCACGCCGAGCCCGTTCGCGGCGGTCTTGATCTTCGAGCTGAACATGAGGTCGTCGAGTACGGCTAAAATCATGGCTAGCCATGATAGTGGAGAGTCAAGCGGTTGCGCCTTTTTACAAGAACGGTTTCGTGGTCGGCTGCGAGGAGACGAAGGAGGCCGTGCTCATCGATCCGGGCGATGAGGTGGCGTCGCTGCTGGCGTTCGCAGACCGTGGCGGGCTGACGATTCGCCACATCCTGCTGACCCACGCGCACGTCGATCACGTCACCGGTGTGGCCGCCGCCAAGCGCGCGCTGAACGTGCCGGTCTATCTGCATCAGGATGATCTGTTCTTGTACGACCGCGCCATCGAGATGGGCGCGATGTTTGGCCTGAAGGTCGAGCCGCAGCCGGCCATCGACGTCTTCTACGCGCCAGCACAGCAAATCACCTTCGGGACCTATGACGTGCGTGTTCACCACACGCCCGGTCATTGTCCCGGCGGCGTATGTCTGCAGATTGGGAAACGGGGCACGAGCGGGAAGGATCTCTTCGTCGGCGACACGCTGTTTGCCGGCGCGATCGGACGCACGGATCTGCCGGGCGGGGACTACGACACGCTGATCGCGTCGATTCGCGGCGTCCTGTTTCCGCTGGGAGACGCGTGCGTCGTGTACCCGGGCCACGGACGCAATACGACGATCGGCGAGGAACGGCGCACGAACCCGTTCTTGCAATCGCAAGGCTGAAGCCTTGCGCCACGCGCTGTAGCCTTGCCGCTGAAAGTGGGGCGAGGCTTTAGCCTTGGCTGAAAGTGGGGCGAGGCTTTTAGCCTTGCCGGTCTACCGTCATCTCCACCCTGCCGATCCGCAGCCGATCCCCCGCGGCCAGGTTCGCCTTCTCAATTCGTGTGTCGTTCACGTACGTGCCGTTGGTGCTCTTGAGGTCCAGTACTTCGAGGGTGTCGTCGCCGGCGGTGAGCTGACAGTGCAGCCGCGAGACGAGCGCCACATCGAGGATGAAATCAGCGCGCGGTGCGCGGCCGACGGTTTTGATCGAGCCGGGTGTCAGACGAAAGGTCTCTTCGGCGCTCTGAAGAATCCACATGTGCCGCTATTTTATCCTGTCCGGTTTTTGCTCTGATCGCCGCGTTCAGATCCCAACGGCGCGCGCCGCCCGGATGATCGAGTCGGCCGATCGGTCGATGTCTTCTTCGGTCGTGGACCAGTTGGACACCGAGATCCGCATTGCGTCCAGGTCGTGCCAGCGCGACCCGCCCAGCCAGCAGATGCGTTCCTCTTGGACGATACGTAACGCCTCTCGAGTGGCGAGGTCGGCATCGCCACTCGCCGGCACCACACGCACGAGCACCTGGTTCAGCACGACAGCGTTGAGAATTCGAATCGACGGCTCCTGCCGCAGGCGCTCCGCGAATCGTTGCGCCAGGCGGCAGCAGCGCTCCACGAGATCCGCCACGCCGCTGCGGCCGAGCGATCGCAGCGCGGCGTACACGGCAAAGCCTCGCGCGCGTCGAGACGACTCCGGCACCCAGTCCATCGACTCGCGCGGATCCTCAGGCGACCGCACGAGATACGCGGCGCTCAGGCTCATCGCGGCGCGGTGCGCAGCGGGATGCGCCACGAAGACCAGACCGGAGTCGTACGGCACGTTCAGCCACTTGTGCGCGTCGGTCGCGCACGAGTCGGCGCGTTCGATGCCGCGCACGTGATGTTTCAGCGTGGGGCTGGCCGCGGCCCACAACCCGAACGCTCCGTCAACGTGGAGCCAGGCGCGATGACGACTGGTGATCTCGGCGATCGCGTCGAGCGGATCAAATGCGCCGCTGTTCACGTTGCCGGCCTGCGCGCAGACGATGGTTGGAGGGATCGCACGACTGCCGCCTTCGCCCAAGGGCTTCGGCGAGCCTCGCCGGAGCTCGCCTGTTTCACTCACGAGCGGAGGCGGGAAGTCGTGCGCCACTGTCGAGTCGTGCGCCACATCAGTGAGCGCCGCCGCCAGTGCATCCGGGCGCATCCGTCCCTGGTCATCGACCGCGACGCGCACAAGCTGCCGCGATCCGATCCCGAGCATCCGCAGCGCGCCCACGACCGACACGTGCACCTCGTCGCCGACGATGACGCGGATCGGTGGCGCACCTTGAAAGCCGTCCACCTCGACGTCCCAGCCCTCGCGGCGCAACAACTCGTGCCGCGCGGCGGCCAGCGCCGTGAAGTTCGCCATGTGGCAGCCGGTGACGAAACCGACGCTGCAGGTAGCCGGTAACCCAAGCAGATCGATGAGCCAGGCGGCCGCCACTTCCTCGACGACCGCCGCGGCAGGAGAGAGGACGTAGAGGCTTGCCGGTTGATCCCATACGGCCGTGAGCCATTCGGCCGCGACCGTCGCCGGCAGCGCGCCGCCGGTGACGAACCCGAAGTAGCGCGGGCCGCTCGTGGTCACGAGACCAGGCTCCGCTGCGCGCGCGAGCGCGTCGATGACGTCAGTCGGATCGATGGGGTCTGCGGGAAGCGGACCGCCAAGCGCCGCGCGCAGTTGCTGCAGCGTGCCGCTCGGCCACACGGGGCGGTCCGCGCGGGAGGCGATGTAACTGCGCGCGAGCGCTAGCGCACGGTCGAGAGCGTCTTGTTCAGCCACGTCACAATCGCTTTGGTCACTGCTTCGCTGACGTGCTTGTCCTTCAGGTCGGCGTATTCGATTGACTCACCCGTCGTCGCCGGCACCAGCAGATGGTTGATGCCCGGCACCTTCAACACGTCGACCGCCGGCGCGTTCTTGCGTTGGCGCGCGAGTCCTTCCAGTAGGTCGGCGTTCTGCGGCTCCACCTGGGTGTCGAGTTCTCCCTGCACGATCAGGATCGGCTGACGCACCTGCGGCACAAGCTTCGCGGGGTCGCTCAACAGCAGGCTTTGGAACTCCGGGTTGTCGACGCTGCGCCGGATGTGTGGCGGCAGGAGTTCCAGTCCTTTGCCGGAAATCACCGCGTCGTGAATCCTCTTCTGCTCCTCGACCTTTGCCAGCTTTTCCTCCGGCGTCATCGTCGAGCGATCGAGGACGCGCTTCTGCTGCGCCAGGACGATGTTGGCGCCGGTGATTCCGGGTGTTGCGATCAGGCCGACGGCAACGATGTGCTTGTCCTTCGCCGCAGCCATCAACGCCACCGTTCCGCCTTCGCTGTGACCGATGACGACGATGCGTTTGGGATCCACGTCCTTGCGATCCGACAGCAGCTTGACCGCCGCGCGCACATCGTCGGCGTAGTCCGCGAGCGATGCGGCTTCCGCGCGGCCGCCGCTCTGCCCGATGCCGCGCTTGTCGTAGCGGACGACGATGTAGCCGGCATCGGCGAGCACGCCGGCGATCTGGCCAAAAATCGGAATGCCGAACACGAGGCTGTCGCGGTCGGTCGGTCCGCTGCCGCCGACGAGGACGACGGCCGGCAGCCGCGCGGCGCTGGTCTGCGCGGGCCTCGACAGCGTCGCGGCGAGTGTGAAGCCATTGCTGGGAATGTTGATCTGTGTGTCGTTCGGCCGTGAGATGGTGACGCTGCGCGACGAGACCGCGCCGATGTCCTCGCGTACGACCTCGATCGACTGCGACGGCACGCTGAAACGGATCATCCGGCCGGTGTCGTCGGTCCACAGGTCAGCGTCGAGCCGCGCTCCGGGCAACACGAGCGTGATGCGCGTGCGGCGCGCGACCACGAGGCGACCTGCGGTTTGAATCTGTTCGGCAGACGTCTCGCCGACGGCGATCGTGATCGATGACTGCGGTTCGAGGTACACCGGAAATTCGCTGCCGGCGGCGGCCGTCTTCAGCCGGGCGGCGACGGCTTCATACGGACCGAAAAAACTGTTCGATAGCACCAGGAGCGCGGCGGGATCGATCGTGTCGGTCTTCTGCGTGGTCTGGCCCGCGACGGTGATGTCGCTCTTTGCCGTCGTGCCTTCGACCACGGTGTGGATCGTTTGCGCGACACCGCGGACATTGCCGTCGAGCGTGAATTCCAGTGGCTTCCAGTCCGGCGTATAGCGCACCTGCAGGCGCCGCGCGACCGCGTCGATCGGCGCGGACAGGCGGCCTGAGCTGACGATGGTCCAGCCGGTTGCAGAGCGGGTGAGCGCGATCTGCTCGGCGCCGATGGGCGCGCCGCGCAGGAAAATCGTGAAGTTCGTGGCGCCAGTTTCCAGCAACGGCGGCGCGGCTGGCGGCTGCTGCGCGGACGCGCGGAGCGGCATGACGAGCGCCAACGCCGCGAGCGCCGCACGGATAGAATGGGACCGGGACATTGCCTCAGCATAACACCATGATTCCGGCCGTTTCCGCTCTGAAGTACGACGCTGCACGCCACAGTTCGGCGTTTCTCGACCGATCGCATCGCGGCCGGATTGTCGTGTCCGGAACCGAGCGCGCGTCGTACCTCCAGGGGCTGCTGACCAACGACATCGTGGCGCTGAAAGCGGGGCAGGGGTGCTACACCGCGTACCTCACCGCGCAAGGCCGGATGATCACGGACCTGTACGCGTACGAACTCGGCGACGTCCTGCTGCTGATGATGACCGGCGCAGTGAAAGACGTCGTGATGGCGAAGTTTGATCAGTTCATCTTTTCCGAAGATGTGCAACTCGGCGATGTCACCGCAACGTTCGCGCAGATCGCCGTCGTCGGACCTGACGCGGCGGCGGTCGTGGCCGCCATCGTGAGCGGTGTTCCCGTTGAGGCGTTGCGCGCCATGGCGGAGCACGACAACGCGCGCGGTGAGTGGTCTGGTGGCGCGGCGATTGTCACGTGCGTTATGGACGCTGGCGCGCCCGGTTTCGATCTGTACGTCGAACGCGCGCAGGCCGATGCGTTGAAGTCCGCGCTCGTCGCCGCGGGCGCCGTTGAGCTCGACGAACCGACCGCTGAAACGCTTCGTGTCGAGTCGGGCGCACCGCTGTTTGGCCGCGATATGGACGAAGAGACGATTCCTCTCGAGGCGGGCATCGAGACGCGCGCGATCAGTTTTACCAAGGGTTGCTACGTCGGGCAGGAAGTGATCATCCGCGTGATGCACCGCGGTCATGGACGCGTCGCGCGGAAGCTCGTCGGGCTGACGATCGAGGGTGAACAGGCGCCTGAGGCCGGCACGACGATTCGCAGCGGCGACCGCGAGATCGGTCAGGTGACGAGCAGCACATTGTCGCCGGCGCTGAAGCGACCGATTGCGCTGGGCTACATGCACCGCGACTTTTTCGAGCCGGGCACGAAGGTGACGGTCGGCGATCAGGCCGCCGAGGTTACCGCGCTGCCGTTCGTGTCATCGCAAAGCTGAAGCTTTGCGCCACGGCGGGGAAAGTGGCGCACGGCGGGGAAAGTGGCGCAAGACTTCAGGCTTGTGTGAGGATCCGTATCAACTCCGCGTCGGCCGGCGGAAACTCGAGCGCCGACAATTCCTCGCGCCGTACCCAGCGCATGTCCTGTCCAAGCTGGGGCGACGGCTCACCCATCAGCTCGCAGCGAAAAAAGTGCAGCTCCACCGACCGCTCCGGGTACACGTGCGTCGTCGTGAAGAGTTCCTGGCCGACGCGTGACGCCACGTCGAGTTCTTCCATCAGCTCGCGCACCAGGCAGACTTCGAGCGTTTCGTCCCGATCGCACTTGCCGCCGGGAAACTCCCAGAACCCTTCGAGGTGGACGCCCTTCTGCCGTCTGGTCACGAGAAACCAGCCGTCGATCTCGATGACTGCTGCGGTGACGACGAGTGCGGTCATTGGGGTTCGTCACGCGAGACTGAAGTCTTGCGCCACACACAACTCTTCGCCATCGGGCACTCGAGGCATTTTGGCTTGCGCGCGACGCAGATCATCGCACCGAAATCCATCAGCGCCTGGTTGAAATCGAACACGTGGCGCATCGGCATCACGGTTTCCGAGATCTTCCAGAGGTGCTGCTTCATCGCGTGGCTTTTGGGATCGCCCTTCGCGACGAAGATGCGGAAGAGGACGCGCGCCACGTTGGTGTCGAGGATCGCTGCGCGCTCGCGGAATGCGAAGCTACGAATGGCGCCCGCGGTGTACGCGCCGATGCCCTTGAACGAGAGCAGCGTGGCCTCGTCGGACGGCAGTTGACCGCCGTACTTCTCGACCGATTCACGCGCGATTGACTGCAGCCGCTTGGGACGGATGTTGTAACCGAGCGGGTACCACGTCTTCGTGACGTCTTTCTCGGGGGCCGCGGCCAGCACTTCCATCGACGGATACTTGCCGAGCCACTCGGCGTATTTCGGCAGCACGCGATCGACCTGCGTCTGCTGGAGCATGATCTCGGAGACGAGGATGTG
>JAYVMG010000493.1:0-2721 GCA_043759095.1 Acidobacteriota bacterium
AGCGACGATGCGAGCTACATCACGGGACAGACGCTCAACGCGAATGGCGGGATGTACTTTGGATCGTGAGACGGCTCAGGCCGTAGGTGATGGTGATAGGGCTCAGGGCTTACGGCTCAGGGCTTGCGGCGTTCAGCCCTCAGCCCTTAGCCCTCAGCCATGACAGACCGTCGTACGTTGTGGATTGTAAGCGGCGGCGCCGAGGCCGTTCCCGGCATTCAGCGCGCCCGCGCCATGGGCCTGCACGTCGTCGTCAGCGACATGAACCCGGCGGCGCCCGGGTTCGCGGTGGCAGACGAGGCGATCGTCGCCAATACCTACGACGTGGACGAGACCGTCGCGGCGGCGAGTGCGTATCACAAGACGAAGCGGCCGATCGACGGCGTGATGTGCATGGCGGCCGACGTCCCGCTGACCGTGGCCAGCGTCGCGGCCGCGTTGAACCTGCCCGGCATTCCCGTCGAGTCGGCGCGGCTGGCGTCAGACAAGCTGGTGATGAAGCAGGCGTTCGCGCGCGCGGGCATTCCCATTCCCTGGTATCAGGCGATCGCGTCGATCGACGAGTTGCGGGCGGCGATTGCTGAACGCGGATTTCCGCTCGTGCTGAAACCGGTGGACGGCCGCGGCGCGCGTGGCGTCCTTCGCCTGACCGAGCAGACCGATCTCGCGTGGGCGTTCGCGCACGCCACCGGTCAATCGCGGCTCGGCGGCGTGATGGTGGAGGAGTATCTCTCCGGACCGCAGATCAGCACGGAAGGCCTGCTCGTCGGCGGCGAGGGGACGACGTGCGGGTTCATCGATCGCAACTACGAGCACCTCGAGAGGTTTGCGCCCTACATCGTGGAGAATGGCGGAGAGCAGCCATCGGTGCTGCCGCTGGCGGCGCAGCGCCAGATCGCCAGCGTGGCGATGGACGCAGGGCGCGCGATGGGGATCGTCAGCGGCAACGTCAAAGGCGACATGGTGTGGACCGAGCGCGGTCCGTACGTGATCGAGATCGCCGCGCGGCTGTCGGGCGGCTGGATGTCCACGGACCAGATTCCGCTCGGCACCGATGTGGATCTGATCGGCTGCGCGATCCGCGTCGCCCTTGGGGAAACCGTGCCGGCCGAAGACATCCGCCCGCGGTGGCATCGCGGCGTGGCCATCAGGTATTTTTTCCCGCCGCCCGGGCGCGTGGTCGCGATCGACGGGGCGGACGCGTTCGCCACGGCGCCGTGGGTGCACCGGATGGGATTCTTCGTCGAGATCGGGGAAGTGGTGCAGCCGATCACGGATCACACCAAGCGCGCGGGATTTGTGATCACCACCGGGGCGACGCGCGAGGAAGCCGTCGCCCGGGCGCAGTCGGTCGTCGAGGGAATCCTCATCAGGACAGAATGAAAATCTCCACCACGGGTGGCCACCTGTAGATGCTGAAGCTGTTCTCGATCTTTCACCTGAACCTGGCGTATTCCTCGATCGAGGAAGCCCAGCGGCCCGACGTCGTGCAGCGCTGCTATTGGCCGCTGCTGCGTCTGGCCGAGCGGACGGGCGCGCCGATCGCCATCGAGGCCACCGGCTTCACGCTTGAAACCATCGCCGCCATTGATCCCAAGTGGCTCGACGCGCTGCGTGTGCTGGTCGCGGGAGGCCAGTGCGAGTTTGTCGGCAGCGGGTATGCCCAGGTGATCGGTCCGCTGGCGCCGGCGAAAGTGAACGCCGCGAATCTGCGCGTCGGCCACCAGGCGTACGAGCGCCTCCTCGGATTTCGGCCGCGGCTGGCGTTCGTCAACGAGCAGGCGTACGCCGCGGGTCTGATTCAGCACTATCTCGACGCCGGCTACCAGGCGCTGGTCATGGAGTGGGACAACCCCGCGCGGGCGCACGCGGACTGGGATCCCGAGTGGCGCTACTTTCCGCAGACCGCGTCGGGCCAGCACGGCGAAACGATCCCGTTGATCTGGAACAAGGCGATCGCGTTCCAGCAGTTCCAGCGCTACGCCCACGACGAGTCGTCGCTCGACGAATATCTGGCGTACCTGGTCGGTCATGTGTCCGGGAGCCCGCGCGCGCTGGCGATGTACGGGAACGACGTCGAGGTGTTTGACTTCCGGCCGGGCCGGTACCGCACCGAAGCGGCGGTGGCGCAGTCGGGCGAGTGGCAACGCATCGAGCAGCTCTACACGGCGCTCGCCGGCGACTCGCGGTTCGCGCTGATCCGGCCGTCGGAGGTGCTCGCGCTCCGCGACGAACCGCAGTCAGGCCATCGTCTGCACCTCGAGTCGGCGGCCGATCCGACGCCGGTGAAAAAGCAGCGCAAATACAACATCACGCGGTGGGCGGTCACCGGGCGCGACGATCTCGGCATCAACACGGCGTGCTGGCGGCGATACGCAGCGCTGGCCGCCGACGCTGGTGCGACCGACGTGCAGTGGCGCGAGCTCTGCGAGCTGTGGTCGAGCGACTACCGCACGCACATCACTGATGCGCGGTGGGCGGAGTATCGGAAGCGCCTCGCTGGTGTCGCGGAGGCGGGACGCTTTCAGCCGAGCGCCGATCGTTCGTCCGAATGGCTCGCCGTCCGCGAAGACGACCCGGCCGTCACGCGCGACGGTCCGCTGCTGACCATCAAGACCGGCGGCGTCACGCTGGTGCTGAACTGCCGGCGCGGCCTGTCGATTCACGCCCTCGGATTCAACACGCTTGGCGGCGACCCGCTCTGCGGGACACTCAAGCACG
>JAYVMG010000494.1:0-2719 GCA_043759095.1 Acidobacteriota bacterium
TCGCGGATCCTCTCCATCGCGAACCGATAGCAAAACCGCGCAATCTCACCCAGCCTTTCGCGGCGATGCACGGTCTAACCGTTCAGAGGGCCGTGTTGATCTTGATACAATTACGGCCAGATCTCACGCAACGGAGGCATTGAGCGCACTGTGGAATTCCGCTGCCGGCTCGCATCGTCCAACGGGGAAATCGTGGAAGGCGTCTACCTCGCCGACAACGAGGCCCGTCTGCGGCACGAGCTTGAAGAGAAGGGACTGTTTGTTCTCTCCCTTCAGCCCAAACACGCGATCGGCGTCGGCGGCGTCTCGTTTCAGATGCCGCAGCGCAAGGGCGTCAACACGCGCGAGTTCCTGGTCTTCAATCAGGAACTGGCGACGTTGCTGAAAGCCGGCATGCCGCTCGTGCAGTCGCTGGATCTCCTGAAGCGCCGCGTGACGTCGCCCGCCTTCCGCCGCGTGCTGGACGATGTGCACGAAAAGGTGCGATCGGGCACCGCGCTGTCGGAGGCCTTTGACGCGCACGGCACGCTGTTTCCGCGGGTCTATGTGGCGTCGCTGCTGGCCGGGGAACGCAGCGGCAACCTGGACGCGATGTTGCGGCGCTTCGTCGAATACACCAAGATCATCGCGACGATGAAGCGGAAGACGGTGTCCGCGCTGGTCTATCCCGCGTTGCTCGTCGGGCTGTCGCTCATTCTCGTCACGATCATCGTGCTGAAGGTGGTGCCGGCCTTCGCGGATTTCTACGGCACGTTCGGCGCCGAGCTGCCGCTCAGCACGCGCGTCATCGTGGCCACGTCCGACTTTCTGCGATCCCAGTTCCTCTTCGTGATCGGCGGCATCATCGCCGCGGTGGTCGCGGTCCTCACCTGGGTGCGGCAGCCAGGACAGCAGGCAAAGTTCGATCGCATGCTCCTCAGTCTGCCGATGCTCGGAACGGTGGCGAAGAAGTTCGCGACCTCGCAAATGGCGCGAACGCTCGCCACGCTGCTCGGCGGCGGTCTTCCGCTCGTCAATGCGCTCGACATCGCGGCGAAGTCCGTCGGCAACCAGTACATGGCCCAGCAACTCGACATCGTCGGCCTTCGTGTGCGGGAAGGTGAGTCGTTTGCGGCCGCGCTCGAAGCGCGTCACGTGTTTCCTGACGTGGCCGTGAAGATGGCCGAGGTGGGCGAGTCGACCGGCGCGCTGCAGGACATGCTGAATACGGTCGCGGATTTCTACGACGAGGAAATCGCGACGACGATGGACCGGTTCGTGACGCTGGTGGAGCCGGTGATGCTGGTCTTCATGGGACTCGTCATCGCCGGGCTGCTGCTGGCGCTCTACATGCCGCTGTTCCAGCTCAGTTCCGTGCTGGCGGGATAGACACATGGCCAACGCACCCGACACCAATCTTCCCGTGCTGCCGCTCCCGATCGATCTCAGTCCGATCGGCGAGGTCGATCATCACGCCGAACTCGAGCGCGCGCGGCATCTCGCCGAGCGCTATCACCTCGAGTTCATCGACATGGACACGTTCAAGATCGATCAGGACCTGTTCCGATCGATCCCGGCGGACCTCATGCTGCGCTACGGGTTCGTGCCGTACCGCCGCGTCGGCAAGGCGCTCGAGATCGTCGTGTCCGACCCGACCGACCTGCCGATGATCGACGAGCTCGGCGTTCTGCTGGGCATGCCCATCAAGGTCGCCGTCGGTCCGCGGCCGGCCATCGATTCCATCCTGAAAAAGAGCGAGAGCTCGCAGCGGGTGCTGGAAGACGCGACGGAAAGCTTCCACCTCCAGCTGCTGAAGGAAGAGGAAAACGGCGAGGATAGCCTCACTGTCGAACGACTGACGAGCGACATCAGCCCCATCATCAAGCTGGTGGACTCGACCATCTACACCGCAATCCAGCGTCGCGCCAGCGACATCCATATCGAGACGGCCGACGATGCCGTGTATGTGAAGTACCGGATTGACGGTGTGCTGCAGTCGGCCATGCGTCCGATCGCCAAGCAGTTCCACAGCTCGATCATCTCGCGCATCAAGGTGATGGCGGAACTCGACATCGCGGAGAAGCGCGTGCCGCAGGACGGCCGCTTCAAGCTGCGCATGCCGGGCAAGACGATCGACTTCCGCGTCTCGATCATGCCAAGTGTGCATGGCGAAGACGCCGTCATCCGTATTCTCGACAAGGAATCGATCAGCGAGCAGTTCACCGAACTGCGGCTCGACATCCTCGGGTTTCCGGAAGCGGAGCTGAAGCGCTTCCGCAAGTACATTGCGGAGCCGTACGGCATGGTGCTCGTCACCGGGCCGACCGGCAGCGGCAAGACGACCACGCTGTATGCCGCGCTCTCGGAGATCAAGTCGGTCGAGGACAAGATCATCACGATTGAGGATCCGGTTGAGTATCAGCTCAAAGGCATCACGCAGATCCCGATCAACGAAAAGAAGGGCCTGACGTTTGCGCGCGGGCTGCGCTCGATTCTGCGGCACGACCCCGACAAGATCATGGTCGGCGAGATCCGCGACAACGAGACCGCGCAGATTGCGATCAACTCGGCGCTGACCGGCCACCTCGTGTTCACGACCGTCCACGCCAACAACGTCCTCGACGTGCTCGGGCGCTTTTTGAACATGGGCGTCGAGGCGTATCAGTTCGTGTCGGCGCTCAACTGCGTCCTCGCGCAGCGGCTGGTGCGCAACATCTGCCAGCACTGCAAGCGGCCGACA
>JAYVMG010000495.1:0-7224 GCA_043759095.1 Acidobacteriota bacterium
ATGATCGAGGGAATGCGCAGCCCGCCTTCGAGCAGCTCCGTCTTTCGTCCGGTGAACGGCCACGTGTCGGCGAACCGCTCACCGCCGTTGTCGCTGGTAAACACGACGATGGTGTTGTCGAGCTGACCGTTCGTCTCGAGCGCCGTGAGCACGCGGCCGATCTGCTGATCCATGCGCTCGATCATCCGCTGATACGTCTTCTGCGTGCCGCCGTCGTAGTGCTGGAGGTTCGTCGCCTTGATCCGGTCAGATTCCGCTTCATCGCCAGGCGCTTCCCACGGCCAGTGCGGCGCGTTGAAATGGAGGCTCATGAAAAACGGCCGCTCCGATGTCGCGGATTCGTTGATCACGCTCACCGCGCGATCGCCCAGCAGGTCCGTCAGGTAACCCACCTGATGGATCGCCACATCATCGTCCCACAGATCGTCTTCCTGATCCGTGCCGTGGTGGGAGTAGTAGTCGAGCGCGCCGGTGCGGAAGCCGTAGAAGTGGTCGTAGCCGCTCTGCAGCGGACCGAACTTCGGCAGCTTGCCCAGATGCCATTTGCCGACGAGCGTCGTTGTGTAGCCGGCTTTCCGCAGCAACGACGGCAGCGTGGGCTCCGCCGGCGGCAGCCCCACCGACGTGTCTCGCACCGGTAATGGCTCTTCGAGGCCGACCGGCAGGCGATATTGATATCGGCCGGTGATCAGCGCGACTCGCGTCGCGGTGCAGACGGCGGAGTTCGCGTAGGCCTGGAGGAATCGCACGCCGGTCGCAGCGAGACGATCGATGTTCGGCGTGGAGAGATCGGGCCGGCCGTAGCAGGCGACGTCGGCATAGCCGAGATCGTCGGCGAGGATGAAGACGATGTTGGGCGGTTTCGCGGGCGGCTGAGCGAAGAGATTGTGAGCGCCCGACGCGAGCGCGACCGTACCGAGGGCCGTGCGCCGCATCCACGTCCGCCGCGTGAGGTCTTGCATTCGCGCAGTATAGCCAAAATAAAAAGCCCGGCGGTACCTTGCGGCATCGCGGGGCTTCTTCGAGCCGCCAGCTTTGCGTGGCGTCGTGGATCTCCGCCCTGCGCCGGGTCACGGCTTCGCACTTATCATCGCACGACTTCTGGCCTCCTGAATCGGAGGTTGCTTTTGATTCAACCGACGTTATTTTCCAGTCATCACTGGTCCGAAGAACCCAGGCGCGTCAGAATGACGGCTTTTCATTTTTCCGATGACACCTATCCAAACATCCTATTTGTCGATGGCCGGACCCGCCGGTAGAGTCGCTCACGTGGCCGGCCGCGCGGCGCGTGCTCGCGTTCCGCATGTTCGGCAGCAGCGAACCTGACTATGATCGAAACCGTCGGCTCTCCGCTTCTCTGGATCGGCTTCACCACCTTCGTGCTGGCCATGCTGGCTCTTGATCTGGGCGTGTTTCATCGGACGTCCCATGTCGTGCGCTTTCGCGAGGCGGCCACCTGGAGTGTCGTCTGGATTTCTCTGGCGCTGGCGTTCAACGTGCTGGTGTACCACTGGTTCGGCCGCGAGAAGGCCTTCGAGTTCCTCACCGGGTACCTCATCGAGGAAATGTTGTCGGTGGACAACGTCTTCGTGTTCCTGATCCTCTTTGGCTATTTCGCCGTTCCGCGGGCGATCCAGCACCGCGTGCTGTTCTGGGGCGTGCTCGGGGCGCTCGTCATGCGAGCGGCGTTTATCGTGCTCGGCGTTGCGCTTCTCAGCCGCTTCCACTGGATCATTTATGTGTTCGGGGCGTTGCTGCTGTTCACGGCCGTCAAGCTCCTGCGACAGCAGGAACTCGAGGTGCATCCCGAGCGTAACCCTGTGTACCGGCTCTTCAGACGCTTTGTCCCTGCGGTCGACCACTACAGTGGCGACCGCTTCGTCGTGGTGGAGAACGGCCGGCGTTATGCGACGCCGCTCCTGCTCGTCCTTGTGGTCATTGAAGCAACCGATCTCGTCTTCGCCGTTGATTCGATCCCCGCCATCTTCGCGATCACGCGCGATCCGTTCATCGTGTACACCTCGAACATCTTCGCGATTCTGGGGCTGCGGTCGCTCTTCTTCGTGCTGGCTGGCGTCATGGGCCGATTCGTGTACCTACAGACCGGCCTTGCCCTGGTGCTCGGGTTCGTGGGACTCAAGATGTTGCTGACGGATGTCTACACGGTGCCGATCGCGACGTCGCTGGCCGTAGTCGCGAGCCTCATCGGCGGCTCGATCGCGGCGTCACTCTGGCAAGCGGGTCGGCCCCACACGCGAAGGCTGAGCCGGGATCAGCGTCGCCGGGGCTCGCGGCCGATTGCATAGACGGGCCGACGGTGTCGTGACCGAACCAGCAATCGGAAATCGGTGTCAGGCGCATGTCATCGGCGACCGCCGCCTGTGGGAGCAGCGGATCAACGACGGTGAGCGCGGTCAGGTGCCGCGTCGACGCGGGATGTTGGCGGACAAAGCCCGCTCGATCCGATCAGCGAACGAACATTTTCTGCGCTGCCGTCGTGATCGCCACGACCGCCGGGTTCTTGACTTTTCTCTCGAGGGAAATGGCGTAGAACTGCTCGCGCACTGACGCCACTCGGCCGACGACCGACACGCCATACTGCCGGCGGACCACCTTCTCGGTGAGGTCCGGAATCGCGAAAAGGCCGGCGCCGGCGTGGCCAAACGCTTTGAGAAGGGCGTTGTCTTTGAATTCACCGGTCATGCGCGGGTGTATGCCCTGGGCCTCGAACCAGTGATCGAGCGACCGGCGGAGTGTCGTGTCCTGAGTGGGCAGGAGAAATGGCGCGCCGTCGAGCGAACGCGGAAAGCGCTTCCGGTATCTGGCGGCCAGCTTGGGAGTGCCAACAATACAGACGCTACACTCGCCAAGCAGATGATTGAACGCGCGGACTCTTACCGTGGGGGGGATCGGCGCGTCGGTCAGCACCAGATCCAGGTTGTTCGTGGCCAGTTCCGCCAGCAACCGCTCAGACGAATCTTCTCGGCAAATCAACTGGATGTGTTCAGGTAACTCCAGGGCGGGACTGAGAAGGCGACATGCCACGAGTTTCGGGATCACATCCGCGACACCGACCACCAGCTTGACCGGCCGTCCGGTGGGCCGGCCCTTGACCGCCTCCAACAACTCCCGACCCAGCGAAAAGATTTCGTCCGCATAGCGGTACACAGTCTGCCCGAAGTCGGTCAGGACCAGCGTGCGGCCGGAGCGCGTGAACAACGGCTCACCGAGCGCCCCTTCGAGGGCTCGTATCTGACCACTGATCGTGGGCTGCGCCAAGCGAAGCTGTGCGCCCGCACGCGTGACGCTCCCCTCGCGCGCCACCATCCAGAAGTAGAGCAGATGATGATAGTTGAGCCATTCCATGCTGGCGATCGTATATCTGTTTTTACGATGATTCAATTCCTAACATTCTATTTGTCGATAGTCAGAGGTGCGGGCTAGATTGCCTCGTGGAGGACAGCCGGCATACGGCCCCGGCCCCGCCTCCGGACTACGGGCTGACATGGCTGGCTAGGCGGCGACACGCTCCGAGGAGGCCCGGCGTGTCGGCGGGTCGGATGTCGTCAACAGGATCGCGGTTAAGGGGGATTTCGCGTTCATCAGACGAAGGAGCGGACGATGGCTCACGAAAATGCGTACACCTCTCGGTCCCTCCGGCGAAATGGGGCACGGCACCGCGGCGGTGACACTGATCTCCGACAGCTCGCCGACGTCATCGGTGTGTCCGACTCGACGACCTTGCACGTGCTCCGCGCCGCGGGCTACACCGCGGCCACGGTGAAGCTCCTGGATTTCGTGCCGCTGGTGCTCGTGGCGTGGGCCGACGGCACGATGAGCCGCCGGGAGCGCGCCGTGATTCTCGACGCGGCGAGCGAGCGCCAGATCGAGGGCCAGACACCAGCCGACGCTTTACTGCAGGAGTGGCTCGCAGCATGCCCCTGTACGCCGTTGTGCAACATCCTTGTCCTGCGCGTTGTGATGAGCGCCTTGCCGTCAGCGCAACGCGCGAGCAGGCGTCGCGATCTGCTGGCGCGCTGCGACGTCGTGGCGTCGGCATCCCGCAGCGTGTTCGGATTCGGCCCGAAGATTTCGCAGAAGGAGCGGCGCACGATCGAGCACATCGCCGCCACGCTGGAACGGCCGCCGACGTGGTGAGCCGTGAAGAAGACACGGGAGAAGGCACGATGGATCGTTCAGGCCGCTTGATGAAGCGACGGCCGTGGGGCTGGCGGGTCGGCGCGCTGACGTTAGTTGCGGGGACGCTGCTGCTCCCAACGCTTGCGGAGTTCTATACCGACTGGCTCTGGTTCGCCGAGACCGGGTACCGGCAAGTGTTCGTCCGTACCCTCAGGACGCAACTCGTGCTTGGGGGCGTCGTGGCGGCCGGCACGTTTGTGTGGCTGTTCGCCAATCTGGCGCTGGCGCTCCGGTCCCTGCGGCCTCAACGGGTCGTCTTCCCCACATCGCAAGGCCAGATCGCGTTTGCGCTGGATCAGGTGCGGTTGCGGCCACTCGCAGCGTTGGCGGCGGGGCTCGTCGCCGTACTGCTCGGCTGGTACGCATCGAATCACTGGCTGACCTGGCTCTTGTACCAGCACGCCACCCCGTTCGGCCAAGCCGACCCGATTCTCCAGTACGACATCGGGTTCTATCTGTTCCACCTCCCGCTGTGGCAGGCGGTCGAACGGGTTCTGCGCGTGCTGCTTCTGCTGACGCTCGCCGGCGTGGGCGCGATCTACTACACCGCCGGGCAGATCACGCTCGAGCGCAGACTGACCGTCATGGCGTTCTCCAGGCGGCACGTGGCTGTGCTCGCCGCGGCCTTCCTGCTCGTGCTGGCGTTCGGCGCCTGGCTTGACATGCCGGCGCTCCTCACCAGTCCGTCCGGCGTCATCCAGGGGGGCACGTACGCGGACGTCGAGGCGCGACTGCCCGCGCTCCGCGTGCTGCTGATGGTGGCGCTCGTGGGCGCGGCCCTTGCCGCGTACCAGACCCTATCCCTCTCACTGTGGCCACTCACGGCGGCGGGCGCCATCTATGTGCTGACCGTGCTCGTCGGGACCGGCTACGCCGCCGCGATGCAGCGGTTCATCGTCGCCCCCAACGAACAGGTGAAGGAGACGCCGTTCATCATCCACAACATCGCCGCGACGCGGCACGCCTTCGGCCTGGACCACGTCGAGGAGCGGGAACTCTCTGGCGACGCGCTGCTGGCGCGTGGCGACATCGATGCGAACGCCGCCACACTCAAGAACGTCCGCCTCTGGGATCATCAGCCGCTACTCGACACGTTCGGCCAGATTCAGGAAATACGGACCTATTACGATTTCGTCTCGGTGGACAACGATCGCTACGTCATCGATGGTGAGTACCGACAGATCATGTTGTCGGCTCGGGAACTGAACGCGGCGAGTCTGCCCAATCGCACGTGGATCAACGAACGGCTCACCTTTACGCACGGCTACGGCCTGACGCTCGGTCCCGTGAATCAGGTGACACGCGAAGGGTTGCCCGTGCTGTTCATCAAGAACCTGCCGCCGGAGTCTTCGGTCGACTTGACGGTGTCTGAGCCGAGCATCTACTTCGGCGAACGATCCAGCGATTACGTCTTCGTCAAGACAAAGGCAGGCGAGTTCCACTATCCGAAAGGAGACGACAACGTCTACACGACCTACGGTGGAGAGGGTGGGGTGGCGATGGAGGGCTGGTTCCGCAAACTGCTGTTCGCCATGCGGTTCCGATCGCTCAAGATCCTGTTGAGTGACGACATCACCGGCGAGAGCCGCGTCCTTTTCCACCGTCAGCTCGCCGAGCGCGTGAACCGCATCGCGCCCTTCCTCGACTACGACGAAGACCCGTATCTGGTCGTCTCGGAGGCCGGCCGACTGATGTGGATCCAGGACGCGTACACCGTGGGCCGCACGTACCCCTATTCGACCCCGCTGCGGAATGGCGTCAACTACATCCGCAACTCAGTCAAGGCGACCATTGATGCCTATCACGGCACGGCCCGGTTCTATCTCGCCGACCCGAACGACCCCGTCGCCGTCACGTTGGGTCGGATTTTTCCGGCTCTGTTCCGACCGTTGGCGGAGATGCCGGCAGACCTGAAACGCCACCTGCGCTATCCCGAGGGGATCTTTCGCGCGCAGACCGCGGTGTACGCGACCTATCACATGAGTAACCCAGCCGTGTTCTACAACAAGGAAGACCAGTGGCAGATCCCAACGATCGAACCCGGCAACGAGCCCGCGCCGATGCAGCCGTACTACGCGATGATGAAGCTCCCCGGCGAGACCTCGACCGAGTTCATCCAGATGCTGCCGTTCACGCCGGCGCGCAAAGACAACCTCGCCGCTTGGATGGTCGCCAGAAGTGACGGCGCCAACTACGGTCGCCTGCTCGTCTTCCAGTTTCCCAAACAGAAGGTGATCTTCGGGCCACGCCAAGTCGTCGGGCGGATCAATCAGGATCAGGCGATCTCACCCCAGATCACGCTGTGGAATCAGCAAGGTTCCGAGGTCATTCAGGGCACACTGCTGGTGATTCCGATCGAAGAGTCGCTCCTCTACATTCGTCCCCTCTACCTCCGGGCCGCGGGCGGACGCATACCGGAGCTCAAGCGCGTCATCGTGGCGTACCAGAACCAGATCGTGATGGAGGAGACGCTCGACGCGGCGATCGATCGCCTGTTTCCACCTGTAGCGGTTGGCGCGACCTCGTGGGCCCTCAGCGAGTCTGAGCGCGCGGGTGCGATGCGGCCGTCGGCGGTCGCCGACGATGACGTGGGGACGCAGGCGCACGAACACTACCGGCGCGCCGTGCAGGCGCTTCGGGAAGGCGACTGGGTCCGCTTCGGCGAAGAGTTCCGGAGACTGGGCGACATCCTGGACCAGAAAGCTAATCCGAAATAGGGGCCGCTGGACAGGTCCTCCGCCCTCGAGCCACAGCTCTCGGCAAACACGGCGAAAAGGAGATCATGTATGAAACTCGCAAAAACGTTTGGGTTCGCAGCGACTCTCGCGCTGGCACTCGTGGCCGTGTCTGGGACCCACGCGGAGGCGCAGCGTCAGATTCCCAGATTCGAAGAACAGGAAACGGTCAGAGGCGCCGTGGTGCGGGGGGTGCTTTTGTCAACGAAATCTGGCCCCCCAGCGATGCCGAAATCTGGCCCCCCTTGCGGTTGACGGACGTTCTTCTTGACCTCTCTGCGTACCCGAT
>JAYVMG010000496.1:0-7220 GCA_043759095.1 Acidobacteriota bacterium
ATGCTAGAATCATACGTATAGGAATCTGCTGACATGAAAGCAAAGCTAACGGTTAGCATCGATGAGCATGTGGTGCCTCAAGCGAAGCGATACGCGCAACGTCAGGGGACCTCGCTGTCGGGCCTGATTGAGCGGGCCTTGCGCGACGCCAGTGCTTCAGATGCGCCAACGTTTTCGACCCGGTGGCGCGGTCGGTTCAAACCGGCCCGGCGAACGGGTGAGCGCTATCAGCTCCTCGCCAAGAAATACCTGTGATTCTATTGATCGATACCGACATTCTGATCGATTTCGCGCTCGATCGGCGGCCCCATGCCGCCGCCGCCGGAGAGTTGTTGGACGCTCTCGAAGGACGTCAGGCAACCGGATTCATCGCCTGGCATACCGTCGCGAACTTTCACTATCTCGTGGTTTCAAAGCAAGGCCCCACCACCGCGAAAGCCTTTCTGCTCGACCTCCTGCGGTTCATTCAGGTCGCGCCGACGTCGACCGACAGCGTTCGGTACGCGGCCGGCCTTCCGATGCGGGACTTCGAAGACGCGCTGCAGGTTGCCGCCGCGGTCGCCTGCGGAGCCAACACGATCGTCACGAGGAATGTTCGTGACTACGCGCGGTCGCCCGTCAGAGCGGTGACGCCGACGGCGCTCCTGAAGCAACTGGGCAAATAGCGCGCGTACAACCCGGTCCGTTCACTCACGATGGATCTCTTCCTTCAGTTCTTCCAGCGTGGCCTGCACAACGGGGATACGCCGGCGAGCGAGTTCGTCGATGAACTCCGCACGGCTTGTGCCCGCTATCTCAGCGCCTTTTGATTGCGAGATCTCGCCGTGCCAGTACCAAAGCAAAGCCGCGGCGAAACGCATCTCCTTCACGAACTCCGTCGGCGACAAGCGAAGGGCCGAGAGTGCTCCTTCCGGCACGTCGAAGGTTACGGTTGCCATGCTCACCTCGTTGAATTCAGCCAGGAAAGCGATCGTGACTCATTAAATGGATCATGAGAGGCATGCAATGATCCAATTCTGTCGTCGCTCCCAGGGCCGCCCTAGCTGTGCTGATACAACTGAGGGAATAGAACTTCCAATGATTCTGACGGAAAGCGCAGCGACACTGGCCCCTTGGGCGTGGTCGAGCCAAGCAGTCCCTCGCTGACGATTTCGTTGAGCACGCGACGAGCTGTCCGTTCCGGCAAGCGGGTTATCCTCGACGCCTCCCCTCGCTCGAACTCGCCGCGCACGAGCGCCTCTTCGAGAAGTCTGGCCGCCTCAGGTTTCAGCCGTTCGCTGCGTTCCACGAACGTGCGCAATCGCTGGGCGAGCGCATCCAGATCGAACAGGCGAGACATGAAGGACACTTGATCGAGACAGACGCGGAGGAACCATGCCGTGAAATCGGTAAGAGCCCGCTCTGACAGATTGCCGCGTCCATCAAGATCTCCCTGGCGCGGCATGTCCGCGCTATCCATCATTCTTTTGTATTCCCCTCGACTCTCCAGGCCGCGGGCCAGCCCACGCGACACGGACCAGAGTCCATGCGCGCCAATCTCGGCGCCCAACGCCATCGCATGGCTCATGAGTCGGCTGACACGACCGTTCCCGTCCGGAAACGGATGAATGTAGTTCAACCGATGGTGGGCGGCAGCGATGGCGAGGACTCTCCCCGCTTTGCCCATGCGATCAAAACGGTACCGCTCAGCAAAATACTGCATGAACTCGTTGACGCGATCGCTTGAGGGCGGCACGTGCCGGCCGACGGCCACGTCATGCTCAGGTCGCGAACGCCACTCCCCAGGAGTCATCACGAACTCTCGGCCGGCGCCTTGGATGTGGAGCATCGCTGATGGCGCGTCTCGATAAAATTCGCGATGAAGCCATCTGATGAAATCGGTTGATGCGGGCTCCGGAAGCCGCGCCTCGCGCGCCATCGTTTCAATTTCGGCCTGAACCCGTACATGTGCAGCGGCCTCGATCTGCAGGTTGCGACGACCTTCGTCGCGATCAAGTTCGCCGGCTAGGGCTCGCTCGATGTCGCGCGGCCTTGTGTCGTGCCCTTCGATCAGATTGCTGTAGTACGTGTTCATGATCCGCACGAGATCCGCGAGATTCGCAGCCGTACGAGGATGGAGGGCGCGACCCAGGATGGCCGTCGCGGCGGAAAGTTCCGCAACAAGGTCCGCGACCTCTTCGGGGGGGTTCTGAAGGCGAGCCGGCTCGATGCGCTGAACGCTTTCTGGTTCCATTTGGCCGATTATTGATGTGAAAATACCCTGTAATCATAAGGCTATTCAGGTTGATATGCCACCTAGTTGGCCGATTATCTGGCCGATCTCTTACCAAGACGGGGATTTGATCACGACTCATTAATTAGATCATGAACCAATGATATGATCCAATTCATGTCGAAATCGTTCGACAACGGCGTGCTCGGCCGACAGCCCATCAACCAAGGGTTGGTTCAGAGCGTGCGCCTCGTCGGCGAGTACCGGGGCAAACAGGCTCTGTTCAAACAGCAGTCCGCTCAGGTTCTCGAGGCGCTGCGCGAGAACGCGGTCATCCAGAGCACCGAGTCGTCGAACCGCATCGAGGGAGTCGTCGCGCCGCTGGAGCGCATCCGGGAACTCGTCGCGCACCGCACCACGCCAGCGAATCGTTCCGAGCAGGAGATTGCGGGCTACCGCGAGGTCTTGAGCACGATTCACCGCCATCCCGAGGACATCCGACTGACGCCCAACGTCGTGCTGCAACTGCACCGCGACCTGTTCCAGTTCGCGCCCGGCGGCGGCGGCCATTGGAAATCCACGGACAACGACATCATGGAACGTCGTCCCGACGGCACGAGTGCCGTCCGGTTCAAGCCGGTGCCCGCTCATCTCACCGCTGACGCCATGGATCGGCTGCACACCGAGTTCAGCGCGACACTCGACGCCGGCACCGTCGAGCCGCTGCTTCTGATTCCAGCGTACGTGCTCGACTTCCTGTGCATTCACCCCTTCGTCGATGGGAACGGCCGCATGGCGCGGCTTCTCTCGCTCCTGCTGCTCAACCAAGCCGGGTACGAGGTCGGGCGGTACATTTCGCTTGAGACTGCGATCGAGAACACCAAAGAGGGCTACTACGACGCGTTGCAGGCGTCTTCGCAGAACTGGCACGAAGGCCAGCACTCGCTGATTCCATGGTGGGAGTACTTTGTCGGCGTGATGCTGGTGAAAGCGTATCGAGAGTTCGAGGATCGTGTAGGCGCGACGGGGGCCAAACGCGGCGCGAAGCGGGACATGATTCGAGATGTCGTCAGCCGGTTGCCGAATGAGTTTCGATACGCCGACCTCGAGCGCGCCCTGCCAGCGGTCAGCCGCCCCACGATCGCTCGCGCGCTGCGTGAACTCAGTGCCGAAGGTGTCGTGCGTTGCGTCGGACGAGGACGCGATGCGACCTGGGAAAAAACGATCTGAAGTTGGTTGCGGGCGTGCAACCAGCGGTACTTGCAGCTGTGGAGCGGGGCCGCGTGAATCGCACACCCTAGGACGGCAAGCAGCACTCGATTGATCAGCCAGGAACCTCCGGCCGGAGTTGACGAAACTTCTCAGAGAAACGCGTGTCGAGAACGTCCAGCGCCTCATCATCAATGGTGATCTCGGGTGGCCATGACATCCAGCCGTCCGGCGCAGGGTAATGCAGCAATAGACGCCCGGGCTTGGTCCCACGCGCGAACTGGTCGAAATCCCCCTCCGAGCTACGAAAAGCGAACACCTGAATGGCGAGAAAATTGGCGGTGAACGTAAGCGCGTAGACCGAGGGCGGAGTCAGCGGAGACTTCGGCGCGCGCTGCTGGAAT
Source organism: Acidobacteriota bacterium (assembly GCA_043759095.1). Classification (GTDB taxonomy): domain Bacteria; phylum Acidobacteriota; class Vicinamibacteria; order Vicinamibacterales; family CAVVIG01; genus CAVQFC01. The sequence continues at coordinate 3,826 of JAYVMG010000496.1, forward strand.
GCATGAAGCGGGCGCACGCCGTCATACCGCCCGAGCCAGATCCAGAGGTTCGACGGCATCGCGAACGACTCCTTGAACGCTGTCCGCTCGAAGTCAGAAAAGTACTTCGCTTCTGCTGGCGAGGCGGTGAACTCGTAAACCATCGCCGTCTTGACGATCCACCGTGTAAGCGCGAGTTGTCGATCACCGTCGAGCAACGTCTTCTCGCCGCGGTACGCCATGGTCGCCACGAAGGGCTTGACCTCGTTCTCGAGAGCGCTCATCCAGCCGCCGTTGCACGAGCTACACGGCATACCGACCGTGATCTCGAGGGTCGGGTTTTTGAACTCCGACGTGGCCCCCCCCCCGCTCGAGCTGAGCGTGAAAGGCCTTCTGCCCACCCATGGCTCGAGAGTCGAGAATGATCTTGCGAAGCCAGTCCGGCCAGACATGCTCCTTGTTGACGCCTTCTCCGCGGCAGAATCCACACAGACGCATTTCTAACCGGCTTCCGGGTCACGCCGACCGGAAACGATGGCGATCAGATTGACGATGGAGGTCGTTGCCTCAGCGCACAGCGCCGCATCGCGGAAATTGGCGGTTCGACCGTGCTGCAGTGCGTTCGCAAGGTCAAACGCGGCACGGGCGTGTTTGCGAAGCTCCTCGTTCGAGCTGCCGGCTAATTCCGACGCGATGTACGCCTCCAGCATCCGTTTCGCGTCTGTGGCACTCTTCTGCTCGTCAGTTGTGGGATGCCGATCAGGCTGAAACACTGTCTGCGCCAGCGTTATGAGCAACTCGCGACAGTGAAGTCCTACACTCTGGAACTGCTGTGCGGATTGTGCGCGTTCGAGCAGCTGACGCATCTCAACCTGCCCGCGATCGATCGCCGGCCACCCTGTTGCGGCCTTGAACAGCGGCTGACGCGCCGTGCCAGGGCGCGTCCGGAGCTGCGCAAGCGTCGGTCTGAAGAGCTCTGACAGATACTCTCGTCGCGATCGGTACGTCGGAAGGTCTTTGCTCCACTTTCCGTACCAATCCCATAGTGAATCGAATGGATTGGGGTCTTCCACACTGATTTCTGCGAGCGCATGAGCGATGCGACCGCGGCGAGCGATGTACTGTTCGTCGACCTCCTGAATACGAGCCCCCCCTGTCGCGACATCAACCATCAGGCTTCTCTGGGCTTCGATCTCATCGACCATTGAGTCGGACAGTTCTTTGGGCTGCGCGAGACTTGCGGTATCCAGAACGGGTCGTAGGTACTTGGCGCGAGGACCGTCGCTGTGACACTCGGTGAAGGCCTCGAGGATGGCGTCTCGCTCCTCTTGCCCCAGGTTCTTCAGCTGCTCGTACGTGCTGATAGGTGCGGTCAGCTGCAGACTGAGACACAATTCGCGATCCCAGCCGTCGTCGTCTTCGACCTGGTCTACCTGCAGCTCCGATTGTGAGAGCAGGTCGGCGAGTCTGGCCCGGCTGCGATGTCTTAGAACGGCGATGACCGGTTTCAGGAGCACTGTTTCATCGGCGGCGGCGATTCCTGGCCTCAAGCGTAAGGACGACTCCGAAGAACTTCATCACTGCGCTGACATCGTCCTTGTACCAGGCGAGAGCAAGAACCGTTACGCAGACCACCACAATCACGATGATGACCGTCGTGATCATCGCGCCCCCTGCTTCTTCGGCTGCGCCTGCGGTGCGATCTGCTTCAGCGTGTCGGCTAGCTGCTGCGCCTCAGAGGTTGCGGCTTCGATCTTCGCTGTGGTCTCGTCCACCTGCTTGACGAGTTCCTCGAAAAGCTCGGGTAGCTTCGGAAGCGCTTCAAGCCGGAAGCTCCGAGGTGCATCATTAAACAGCCATGTCTGGTACCGAATGGCGCCGGGATTGTCCCAGTGACCGGCTTCATCCCTCAGCGCGATGCCCCACTTTCCGTCGACCCTGTCGTAGCCAAGCCATTTCTGCCAATACGTTTCGGCCTCATCGTGGGACTCCTGCGCGACGATAATCCACGCCGGCACGCCGATGTTCAGACTCCGGAGCTGTTCGTCGCTCGCGGCGATGGCCTTGCCAAGCGCATCGGATGCGGTATTCAGACTGGCTGCGGATTTAGAGAGGCGGAGGTAGGCGCTCGCGAGGCGCTCGGACGAACTGCCGTCCTTCGAGGCGATTATGGCCATCGTATTCTCCCTGAGCCAGACAGGCCCGGAATTCGGCCGCTCACGGCCGTACCGAAATGCCACGTCACGTGGCGTGATTCCACGGCTTCCACCGCTGCTGGCACCCGCCAGCGAGAATCACACAAATATTAGCACGGGTTCGGGCACTATAGCGCCTCCTCGACGATGGCCCACTCGTGTCACGCAAACGCGTTGCACCGGCCGCGCAAAAATTGCCGGGTGCATCGCTGACGTCGCCTAAGCCGCGACGACGCTGATCCGGCCGTTCTTCTGTGATCGGGGCTTTCTCCGAATCACGATCTGGACATCCTGGTCGAGCGCCGTCAATAGGTTCATCAGGCGCTCGACGGAGAATCCCGCCAGCTTGTAGCGACTTAGCGCAGAAACCTTCGGCTGCGTCACTCCCAGCACTTTGGCCGCATCGGCCTGCGAGATCTTGCGCGCTTCAAGCTCCTGATTCAGCGCATATGCGAGGCGCAGCCTGGCCTGCCGCTCGGCAGCATCTGGAAAGCCGAGATCCGCGAACACGTTTCCGGTCCCACGGGTGACCGGTTCTTTCCCTTCAGCGCTTTTGATTGCCATGGTGTTCCTCGTAATCCCTCTCAGCGGTTTTCAACCGTTCTGCGACAAGATCGACATCCCGTTTGGCCGTCCGGATGCCGGACGGAGATTTTTTCTGAAACGCGTGGAGGACGTACACCGCCTTCTCGAACCGAACGGTGTACACCGCTCGATAGGCGTTTCCGTCGTGCGACTCGACGACCTCCAAAACGCCGGGACCGAGCCCCTTCCAAGGCTTCGCCGTCGGCGCGGTACCGCCGAACTGCGCGACACCGAGAGCGTTGCCCATGTCCTCCTTGGCCGTCGCAGGAAAACTCAGGAAATCGCGCTTGGAGGACCCCACCCAATGCAACGGTTTCTCGTCGGCAGCCAGGACACGACGCACCTCAGGATTATCCCAGTTTTGGAATATTCAAGCAAGTATCCCGCACGCATTCTACCGTCGCGGACCGCCGCGGGAATCAGATCCGTTCGACCAATTCAGACAGGATGTGTCGCAGACCGATGAGAACCGAGTGGTTCAGCGGAGAGGTGTAGAGACGCCCTTCATTGAGGCGCGATGCGATCGAGATCGCGACGATCCTGCTCGAGATCTTCTTCGCTGTATGCGAGATACGCCTGACGCTCCTTCAGAAACGCTTCGGCGTCCCAGAAGGAGAGCCCGAGAAGGCGTCCGAC
>JAYVMG010000497.1:0-2714 GCA_043759095.1 Acidobacteriota bacterium
GTCCAGATCATCGGGCCCGTGGTGGACGTCGAGTTCGAGGCGGGGCATCTGCCCGCGATCTACAACGCGCTGCGCATCCAGGGGGCGGCCAAGGACGGCCGCGAGGCGATCGACGTCATCGTCGAGGTCGAGCAGCACCTGGGCGAGAACCGCGTCCGCGCGGTGGCGATGAAGCCGACCGACGGCATGCAGCGCGGCATGAAGGTCGTTGACCTCGGCGAGCCGATCTCGGTGCCGGTCGGACCGGAGACGCTCGGCCGCGTGCTGAACGTCCTCGGCGAGCCGGTGGACTTTCCGGATCGGCCGGTGCTGTCGAAGCAGCGCTGGCCCATTCACCGTCCGCCGCCCACGCTCGAACAGCAGTCGACCGACCTGAAGATGTTCGAGACCGGCATCAAGGTCATCGACCTGCTCGAGCCCTACGTTCAAGGCGGCAAGATCGGTCTGTTCGGCGGCGCCGGCGTCGGCAAGACCGTCATCATCATGGAGCTGATTCACAACATTGCGTTGAAGCACGGTGGTGTGTCGGTGTTCGGTGGCGTCGGCGAACGCACGCGCGAAGGCAACGATCTCTGGCACGAGTTCCAGGAAAGCGGCGTCATCGATCCGCACGATCACACGAAATCGCGCGCCGCGCTGGTCTACGGACAGATGACCGAGCCGCCGGGCGCGCGCCTGCGCGTCGGTCTCTCGGCGCTGACCGTCGCCGAGTACTTCCGCGACGCGGAAGGCAAGGACGTGCTCCTGTTCATCGACAACGTCTTCCGCTTCACGCAGGCGGGCTCGGAAGTGTCGGCGCTGCTCGGCCGCATGCCGTCGGCGGTTGGCTACCAGCCGACGCTCCTCAGCGAGATGGGCCAGATGCAGGAACGCATCACGTCGACCAAGAAGGGGTCGATTACGTCGGTGCAGGCGATCTACGTGCCCGCCGACGACTACACCGACCCCGCGCCGGCGACGACGTTCGCGCACCTCGACGCGACGACGAACCTGTCGCGTGCGATTTCGGAGTTGGGGATTTACCCGGCGGTCGATCCGCTGGCGTCCACGTCACGCATTCTCGACCCGCGCATCCTCGGCGAGGAGCACTACGGCGTCGCGCGCAACGTGAAGCAGATCCTGCAGCGCTACAAGGACCTGCAGGACATCATCGCGATTCTCGGTATCGACGAACTGTCGGAAGACGACAAGCTGACCGTGTCGCGCGCCCGCAAGATCCAGAAATTCCTGTCGCAGCCGTTTTTTGTCGCGCAGCAGTTCACCGGCCTCGAGGGCAAGTACGTGCCGGTGGCCGACACGATCCGCGGGTTCAAGGAGATCGTCGAAGGCAAGCACGACGAGATTCCTGAGCAGGACTTCTATCTGGTGGGCTCGATCGAAGAGGTCGTCGCGAAGTTCCAGCAGCGTAAGAGCAGTTAAGCCGTGGCCGATCACATTCCGGCGCTGCCGACCACAATCCAGCTGCTGATCGTTTCAGCCGATCGTTCCCTTGTGAACGAGACGGTCGACGAAGTGGAGATCCCCGGGTTTGACGGGTACTTCGGCGTCCTGCCCGGGCACACACCGTTGCTGGCGGTCCTGCAGGTCGGCGAGCTCTGGTATCGGCAAGGATCCGAGAAGCACTACCTCGCCATCGCATTCGGGTTTGCTGAAGTGCAGCCAGACCGTGTGACGATCCTCGCGCAGATCGCAGAGAAGGCCGACGAAATCGATCTCGCCAGGGCCGAATCGGCGAAAAAACGCGCCGAGGAGCGAATCGCCAACCCGGCCATCGAGATGGATGCCGAGCGGGCGCGCGTTGCCCTGATGAAATCGCTCATCCGCCTGCAGGTCGCGACTCGCGCTAGAATTCGTTCGTAATTGTTTTCCAACCTCGCCAACCTGTTTCGCTACCGCGGCCTGATTCAGAGCCTCGTCGCGCGTGAGCTGAAGGCGCGCTACCGCGGCTCGGTCCTCGGGTTTTTCTGGTCGTTCGTCAACCCGCTGATGCTGCTGCTCGTGTACTCGTTCGTGTTCAGCACCATCATGCCGAACACGACGAAGGGGATTCAGCCGTACGCGCTCTTCATGTTCTGCGGCATCCTGCCGTGGACCTGGTTCGCGGCGTCACTGTCCGAGTCCACCAATTCGCTGATCTCCGGCGGCAACCTGATCAAGAAGGTCCTCTTTCCAGCCGAGGTCCTGCCCATCGTCAGCGTGCTGACGAACATGGTGAATTTCTTCCTCGGCCTGCTGATTCTCGTGCCGAGCCTGATCTTCTACCACCGGCTGCATTTTTCGTTTGCACTCCTCTGGTTTCCGGCCGCCGTCCTCGTGCAGCTGATCTTCACGCTGGGACTGGCGCTGATTCTCGCGGCGTTGACGGTCCACTTTCGAGACATCCGCGATCTGCTGGCCAACATCCTGACGCTGTGGTTTTTTGCGACGCCGATCATCTACTCGTGGACGCAGGACAACGTCAAAGCGTACAAGGCGCTGTTCGATCTCAACCCGTTCACACATTTGGCGATCTCGTACCAGGAGATCCTGTTCTTCGGACCGGTCGGCCATTGGAAGTGGCTCCTCGCGCTTGGCGGCGGATCGGTGCTGCTCTTTCTCGCCGGCTACTGGCTGTTCGATCGCCTGCGCGATTCCTTCGCGGAGGCGGTGTAGCCATGAAGACGATGACTGGCCACAGAGTCACCGAGCCACAGAGCTGGAGCGCGTTGATCGTT
>JAYVMG010000498.1:0-7201 GCA_043759095.1 Acidobacteriota bacterium
CCGGAATCAAGATCACGAGCCTGTCGCGCGTGCTCGTCTTCTGTGCTCTCGCCGGCGCGGCGGGGCTCGCCGTGTCGCGCGATCTGCGCCAGGCGGCGCGACGATGGCTGTCGTCGCCGGCCGGCATCTTTCTGGTCATCACGATCTTCGCGATGGTGATGTCGTTCGGGCCCGATATCCACGCGAGGGGACGCGAGGTTGCGGACACGAATCTGTATGCGGTGTTTTACAACTTTGCGCCCGGATTCGACGGCGTGCGCGTGCCGGCGCGCTACGGCATGATTGTCGCGCTCGGACTCGCGGCGCTCGCCGCGATCGGTGTGGCGGCGCTCGATCCGGCACGTCAGCGGCGCGTAAGCGCGATCGCCGGTGTGCTCATCGCGCTCGAAGCGCTCGCCGTTCCGATTCCGATCAACCAGAACTCCTCCGACTACAAGCAGGCGGGGCTCGCGCCACTTCCGGCGTCCATGGCGCTCGGATCGGATACGCCCGAGGTGTATGGCTTCATCGCGCAACTGCCCGCAACGGCAGTGATTATGGAGCTGCCGCTCGGCGAACCCACGTTCGACGTCCGTTACATGTTCTACTCGACACGGCATTGGAAGCCGCTCGTCAACGGCTACAGCGGCGGCGCGCCGCCGCAATACGAGATGCTCACCGAATCGCTGAAGGACCTGGACGCGCGTCCCGATCGCGCGTGGCAGGCGATCACCAATTCAACCGCCACGCACGCCATCGTCCACGAAGCGTCATACCTGAACGGCCGCGGCCGCACACTGAGCGCCTGGCTCCGGGCGCGCGGCGCACGGGAACTTGCCACCTTCGGCACAGACCACGTCTTTCTAATCCCTAATCCCAAGCCCCCCAGCCCCAGCCCCCAGCCCCTAGTCATATACTGAGCCTTCATGCGCCACGATCCTCTCGACTACCTGTCACGCGAGCTTGACGCGCTCAAGCAGCAGGGCCTGTACCGCCACCTCCGCATTCTCGAAGGCGAGCAGAGCCACAAGACGACGTTCGATCATCGCCTGGTGGTCAACCTGTCCTCGAACAATTACCTGGGCCTGACGACGCATCCGAGGCTGCGCGAGGCGGCGCTCGACGCAACGCGCCGGCTCGGCGTCGGCACCGGCTCGGTCCGCTCCATCGCGGGCACGATGGACATTCACATGGAGCTCGAGCGGCGCCTCGCCACCTTCAAGAAGACCGAAGCGGTCGTCGTGTTCCAGAGCGGGTTCGCCGCGAACGCGGGCGCCGTTGCCGCCGTCTTATCCAAGGAAGACGTGGTGATCTCCGACGAACTCAATCACGCCAGCATCATCGACGGCGCCCGGCTGAGCCGCGCCACGATCAAGGTCTTCCCGCACAAGGACGCCGACGCCGCACGCAAGATCCTGCAGGACCTGCCGTCAGGACAGCGCAAGCTGCTCATCACCGACGGCGTGTTCAGCATGGACGGCGATCTCGGTGCGCTGCCGGCGCTGTGCGCGCTCGCGGAAGAATACGGCTGCATCATGATGGTCGACGACGCCCACGCCAGCGGCGTGTTCGGCGCCAACGGCCGCGGCACGGTCGATCATTTCGGCATGCACGGACGGGTGGACATCCAGGTCGGCACGCTGTCGAAGGCGATCGGCGCGCTCGGCGGGTACGTGGCCGGCAGCAAGGCGCTGATCGAGTTTCTCTATCATCGCGCGCGGCCGTTCCTGTTCTCCACGTCGCATCCGCCGGCGACCGCCGCCGCCTGCATCGCGGCCGTGGACGTCCTCGAGCAGGAGCCCGAGATCATCGACCGCTTGTGGGACAACACGCGCTTCTTCAAGGCGGGCCTGAAAATGCTCGGCTTCAACACGGGCCTGAGCGAGAGTCCGATCACCCCGGTCATCGCCGGTGACGGTGCGCTGGCCATGAAACTGTCGGATCGCCTGTTTCAGGAAGGCGTCTTCGCGCAGGGGATCGCGTTCCCGACGGTGGCGCGCGACAAGGCGCGGGTGCGCACGATCGTCACGGCCACACACACACAAGACGAACTGCAGTTCGCGCTCGACGTGTTCGGCAAAGTCGGCAAGGAACTCGGGTTGATCGCAACTTAGAAATCAGAACTGAGAACTTAGAACTCGTGGCCTCAGATCATCGCCCCTCGCGCCTTGCAGATTTCTTCGACTCGTACACAAAGGATCTGACCGCCGACGATCTGCAGCGATTGTTCACGCGCGACACCCGCGACGCGTACAAGTTCTTCACGCGCGGCCGCGACGCCAACGCGATGAAGCGCCTGCCGTGGCACACACGCATCATTGCCGAGACACGCGTTCTGTTTCTCGCGTTCTCGATGAAGCTGTCGCCGGCGCGGCGCGTCGTGTTTGGTGGCGCGCTCGTGCTCGCGCTCATCGGCCTCTTCAATCTCTTTCGCGGCGTCGGCATCATCGAAGTGCTGCGGCTGCCGTTCATCGGCAGCATCGGCGTTCCCGGGCCGCTGTTCCGGCAGGGCACGTGGTCACTCCTGTTCGCGTTCGGGTTGATGAACCTGCTCGTGCTGCTGGAGGTCGCGGATCGACTGTCGCTGAAGAACGACCTCGAGATCGCGCGCGACATCCAGCAGGCGATGCTGCCGAGCGGCGTCTACAGCGCGCCTGGCGTGGAAACGGTCGGCCTCAGCCGGCCGGCCAACACGGTCGGCGGCGACTTCTACGACATCCTGCCGCTCGACGACGGCCGGCTGGTGGTGACGCTCGGGGATGTGGCGGGCAAAGGCAGTCCGGCCGCGTTGCTCATGGCGCTGTTGCTCGCGATGCTGCGCACGCTGGTCGACGAAAAACTCGAGCCGGCTGATCTGATCACGCGCCTCAACGTCCAGGTCTGCCGCCACGCGCCAGGCTCGCGCTTCATCACGTTGTTCTACGGCGTGTTTCAGCCGTTGACTGGCGAGCTGATCTACGTCAGCGCTGGTCACATGCCGCCGCTGCTGCTGCGAGGCGACGGCGCCTGCGAACGTCTGTCGGACGGCGGCATCTCGCTCGGCATGTTCGACCACTCGACGTATACGACCGGTCGTGTGGTGATCGAACCCGACGATCTGTTCGCCGTCTACAGCGACGGCATCACGGAAGCCGAAAACCCCAAGGGCGTCCCGTTCGACGAAATTGGCCTCGAGACCGCGTTGAAAGACCACCATCGCGACAGCCTCTCCGGCATCGGCGCCGCTGTCGTCCGCGCCGTTGAGCGTCACACCGACGAGCGCAGGTTTGCCGACGACCTCACGATCCTCCTCCTGCGCCGCACCGTTCCGGCGCCAGCCGGTGTCTAAGAATGCGTTGCGCCAGCAATCCCAGCTCTCTACCACTGAGGACACAGCGGGAGCGCGCATGAACGTTCGCGCAGCGATCGTTCTGGTCGTGCTGACGCTGTGCGGCCCGGCGGCGCGCGCGCAGGCGCCGGCGCAGACACCGGACGACGAGGGCGTGCGCCTGCTGCTCAGCCGGATCGAGCGTCTGGTCCAGACTGGCGACACCGCGGCGTACATCGCGCTGCAGTCCGCCGGCGCCGATCAGGTGCGCGCGCTCGGGTTCGCCGCCAGCGAGCTGATGCCGGGAGCCCTCCGCACCGTCCTGCAGGAACGCGATCGCCTGGCGACCCAGAGCGGCAACGGCTATCGGCTGATGGTCGATGTGATGTCCGAGTTCGGCACGCGGGCGCGCGTCGCAACCTGGCAGCTCGATCTGAGACGGACCGGCGTGGCTGGCGCCGATCGCGAGTGGACGATCGCGGCGCAAGAGCGACTGTCGTTTGTCGAGAACCTCTATCGGCTGAAGCTCAATGCGGCGAAGCAGTACGCGGCGCACGACCTGAAGATTGCCGCCGAGGATCTCGATCTAACGCTGCCGTCCGGATCCGTGTTCGTCGCCGAGGTTGACGCGGGCGTCACCGCGCTGGTGCTGCTCGGCAAGGGCACACTCAACTTTCATCCATCGCCGGCGACCGAAAAAGGGCAGGTCCGGATTTTCTGCGGACACGAAGCGCTCGAGACAGGGTTCAACGCGGTCTACATTCGGGTGAACCCGGCCGATGTCGACGACGTCATCAAGGCGTCGGCGCTGCAGGACGTTCCGGTGGACGCGCGCCAGTTGAAACGCGCGCAGGACGTGTTCCGCGACGAGTCGCAGAAATCGTTCGTGATCGACCTCGGCGATTTGAGCCGGGAGGCGTGGACGCTGCTGCCCGCGCAGGGTGACTTTCTCGCGGAGATGCGGACGCGCCGAGACGAGACGCTGACGTACGCTCGATCCGGCGCGGAAGCCGAAGACATCACGCTCTTCGACCGCAAGCACCACCGCAACATCTCCGTCTACCCGTCGAAAGGGAAACAGGCGCGGCGCGGTCCGTTCTACAACGAAGACGAGCTCGCCGACTACGACGTCCTCGACTACGACATCGACGTCGCCGCAACGCCGGACCGGCGCTGGATCGATGGCCGCGCCAGCCTGCACCTGAAGGTGAAGGCCGCGGTGCTCGGCGCACTCACCTTCCGCCTCGCCGATTCGCTCGTCGTCCAGTCGATCGTCAGCTACGAGTACGGGCGCCTGTTCGGCATCCGCGTGAAGAACCAGAACACGCTGGTCGTGAATCTGCCGACGGCGCTGGCGCGTGACAGCGAACTGACCGTCACCATTTCGTACGGCGGGCGCCTGGAACCGCAGACGCCGGATCGTGAAGCCATCGCCGTCGCCGAGCAGGGCCGCGCGACAGACGAACAGGCGTTTGTGGCGACTGCCGAGCCGAGTTTTCTCTACAGCAGCCGCAGCTATTGGTATCCGCAGGCGCCGATCAGCGATTACGCGACCGCTCGCATCCGCATCTCCGTGCCACCGCTGATGGACTGCGTCGCCAGCGGGGAACTGGAGGCGGGCTTCCCGGCGATTCTTGCCGGAACCGATCCATCGCAGAACCGCAAGATCTACATCTTCACCGCGGCGCAGCCGTTGCGGTACCTCGCGTTCATCCTGAGCCGCTTCTCGCGCGCCGAGACGGCGACGGTCGGATTCGGGGCGAGACCGATCGCCGGCCCCGACACGCTTCCGCTGGCCGGACACGTGTACAACAGCCTGAATCTGTCGGTCGAGGCGAACCCGAGGCAGGTGTCACGCGGACGCGAAATTGCCGGTCCCGTCGCCGACATCGCCCTGTTCTACGAATCGATCCTCGGCGACTCGCCGTATTCGAGTTTCACCGTGGCCTTGATCGAAAGCGACCTGCCAGGCGGCCACAGCCCTGGATACTTCGCAGTACTCAACCAGCCGCTGCCGCAGTCGACGCTGTCGTGGCGCAACGATCCGGTCGCGTTCAACAACTATCCGGATTTCTTCATCGCGCACGAATTCGCGCACCAGTGGTGGGGGCAGGCCGTCGGCTGGCGCAACTACCACGAGCAATGGCTCAGCGAGGGCTTCGCGCAGTACTTCGCGGCGATGTTCGCGCAGCATCAGCGCGGCGATCAGCTGTTCGTCTCGGTGCTGCGGCAGATGCGCACGTGGGGCATCGAGACGAGCGAGCAGGGTCCGATCTATCTCGGCTATCGGCTCGGGCACATCCGTAACGAAAGTCGTGTGTTTCGCGCGCTGGTCTACAACAAAGGCGCCGCAGTGCTGCACATGCTCCGCCGCCTGATCGGAGACGAGGCGTTCTTCCGCGGATTGCGGCGTTTCTACCGCGAGTCGCGCTTCCACAAAGCGGGCACTGAAGACTTCCGGGGGGCCATGGAGAGCGAATCGGGTAAGCCGCTCGAGCGCTTCTTCCAGCAGTGGATCTACGGCTCGACGATTCCGAAAGTGAAGCTCAGTTACCGCATCGACGGCACGGACGTCCTGTTGCGGGTCGAGCAGGTCGGCGAGGTGTTCGACGTGCCGGTGACGGTGACGCTGAAGTTCGCCGACCGGAAGAACCTCGACGTCGTCGTCCGCGCGACCGAACAGATCGCCGAGCTGCGCGTGCCGCTCGACGGCACGCTGCGCGGCGCCGAGATCAGCAAGGACGACGGGATGCTCGCGGAGATCGTCAAGGGTAGCTGAGGGATTCGCGCGCCACGAAAGCCGCCGGGCTGAGGACGCGCACGCCGTGGGTCAGCCGGGCCGGAAAGTGCCTGACGTTTCCGGTGACGAGCGCGTCGGCCTCGCCCGCGATCGCCGCTTCCAGAAACGGCTCATCGTTTTCGTCGGGAGATAGGGCCCGGCGCGCCGCGTGGGTTGGAGGAGGCGGGAGATAAGGACGTTCGTGTCGACGACGATCGTCATGCGGGACGACGGCGCTCACGGGACGTGTCGAGGTCGACAGCAAGACGGACCTTGCCCTTGAGCGCCATCGCCTTCCGATAGGCGTCAGCACGGCGTACGTTCGCTTTCCTGCGGCGCGCAGCCATACAGAGATCATGATGAACGTATTGATGGCCGTCAATACACTCCGTTCCAAGGCGGGCGGCGAACTCACGCGGCACGGCGGGTTATTGGCCCTATAATCCGGCTGCCTCCATGCCTATCGCCTCAGGTTCGCGTCTGGGTGCGTACGAAGTCCTGTCCGCGCTCGGCGCGGGCGGCATGGGCGAGGTCTATCGCGCGCGGGATACGAAGCTCAAACGCGAGGTGGCGCTCAAAGTGCTCCCCGAGGCGTTTGCGAGTGATCCCGATCGGCTTGCCCGCTTCCAGCGGGAAGCCGAACTGCTCGCCACATTGAATCACCCGAACATCGCCGCGGTGTACGGACTCGAGGACGCCGGCGGCGTCGTCGCCATCGTGCTCGAGCTTGTCGAGGGGGACACGCTCGCGGACCGGATCGCGCGCGGCCCGGTCCCGGTCCACGAAGCGCTCGAGATCGCGATGCGGATCGCGGATGCGCTCGAAGCCGCGCACGAGGCAGGGATCGTGCATCGCGATCTCAAGCCGGCCAACATCAAAGTCCGCGACGACGGGACCGTCAAGGTGCTCGACTTCGGGCTCGCTAAGGCGATGGACCCGGCGCCCTCCTCGGCCGCTAAGGCGATGAACTCGCCGACGCTGTCGATCCACGCCACGCAGGCCGGCGTCATCCTCGGCACCGCGGCGTACATGTCGCCCGAGCAGGCGCGCGGCCGCGCCGTCGATCGGCGCGCCGACATCTGGGCGTTCGGCGTCGTCCTCTACGAGATGCTGACGGGGCGGCGCGCGTTCGACGG
>JAYVMG010000499.1:0-7172 GCA_043759095.1 Acidobacteriota bacterium
CGCGGGCACCGGAGGACCTACATCGGTGCGCTTCCCGGACAGATCGTCCAGGGGCTGCGGCGCGCCGAGTCGAAGAATCCGGTGTTCATCCTCGACGAGATCGACAAGCTCGGCTCGGATTTCCGCGGCGACCCGTCATCCGCGTTGCTCGAGGTCCTCGATCCGGAACAGAACAACACCTTCCGCGATCACTACCTCGACGTGCCGTTCGATCTCTCGGAGGTGCTCTTCATCACGACGGCGAACGTGCTCGACACGGTTCCGGCGGCGCTGCGCGACCGCATGGAGGTGCTCGAGCTCGCCGGCTACACCGAGGAAGAGAAGCTGAAGATCGCGACCGATCACCTGATGGACAAGCAGGTGAAGAACCACGGCCTCACCGCCGAGTACATCCGCTTCACGCCAGACGCGCTGCGTCAGGTGATTCGCGGTTACACGCGCGAGGCCGGCGTCAGGAACCTCGAGCGTGAGATCGGCGCCCTCTGCCGCAAGGTCGCGCGCCGCCGCGCGGAAGGTAACGAGACGCCGATCGAGATCACGCCGGACGTGGTGGTTGAGATGCTCGGTGCGCCGAAGTTCATGGACGAGGAAATGGAAGAGCGGACCAAGGATCCTGGCGTGGCGATCGGCCTCGCGTGGACTGCAGCCGGCGGCGAAGTGCTGTTCATCGAGGCGTCAAAAATGGCGGGCAGCGGATCGCTGACGTTGACCGGCCAGCTCGGCGACGTGATGAAGGAGTCGGCGCGCGCGGCGCTCTCGTGGCTGCGCACACACGCCAAGGCCTACGGCATCGATCCGGACTTCTTCACCAAGGCCGAAATGCACGTGCATGTCCCCGCGGGTGCGATTCCCAAGGACGGACCGTCTGCCGGCGTCACCATGGCGACGGCGATGGCGTCGGCGCTCACAGGACGACCGGTGCGCGGCGACATCGCGATGACGGGTGAGCTGACGCTGTCGGGCCGCGTACTGCCGATCGGCGGCGTGAAAGAAAAAGTGCTCGCGGCACGGCGTCACGGGATTCACGAAGTGATCGTGCCGAAGCAGAACGCGAAGAACATCAACGAAGACCTGACGCCCGAATTGCGCGAGGGGCTGACGGTGCATCTGGTGTCGACGATCGACGAAGTGCTCGCGCTGGCATTGCAGCCGGTGTCGTCAGACATCCGGCCGCCGAAGAAACCCGTACGGGCCGTGCAGGTGTCCGCACCGGGGAATTGAAGGTCGTCTACTCGGCCCGGTATCGGATCGATATCGGGCCGCACGTCTTTCCCACCCAGAAGTACGCCCTGGTGCATGCCCGTCTGATTGAGACGGGCGTCATCCGGTCCGACTGCATCGAGCCCACTGCCGCCTCCTGGGACGAGCTTGCGCTCGTTCACACCGACGAATACCTGACAAAGATGCGCGACGGGGCGCTTTCGCGCGAAGACGAAGCGCTGCTCGAATTGCCGTGGTCGGCGGCGATGGTCGAGGGCTTCCGGTTGATGACCGGCGGCACCATCCAAGCCGCGCTGATAGCCTGCGGCTTGGATCGCAGCTCTGAAGAGCTGCGCCACGCTGACGTGTCGCAAGGCTTACTCGTGTCGCAAGGCGTACTCGTGTCGCAAGGCGTACTCGTGGCGCAAAGCATACCCGTGGCGCAAGGCTTCAGCCTTGCGATCCACATCGGCGGTGGCCTGCACCACGCGTTTCCGAATCACGGCGAGGGGTTCTGTCCGTTCAACGACGTGGCGGTGGCGGCGCGTATGCTGCAGGCTCTGGGATTTGATCGCCTCGCGATCATCGACCTCGACGTCCACCATGGGAACGGGACTGCGTTCACGTTCGAATCGGATCCGCGCGTGTTCACCTTTTCGATGCACCAGCAGCACAACTACCCGGTGTTCAAGCCCCGTGGTTCGCTGGACGTCGGGCTGCCCGACGGCGCGCAGGACGCGACTTACCTGCGCGAGCTTGATCGCGCGCTGCCGGCGGTGATGGCGCACGCGCCGCAGTGCGTGTTCTATCTCGCGGGTGCGGACCCGTACGAGGACGATCAGCTTGGGGGGTTACGACTGACGAAGGAAGGGTTGCGGGAGCGCGATCGGATGGTCGTCGAGACGGTTCGCTGCGCCGGCGTCCCGCTGGTCATTGTGCTGGCGGGCGGTTATGCGCGCCGCGTCGAGGACACCGTCGCGATTCACGTCGCGACGATCGAGGAAGCCGCTAAATCAGCGTGAGCGCGTAGGCGGTTTTCAGATCCACGATCTCGCCGCGCTCGAGCATCGCGCGGACCTCTGCGACCGGCAACGTCCGCACGGTGATGTCTTCGTCTTCGTCAGGCTTGAGCAATGAGCCTGGCGCCGGCGAGCGAAGGTCGGACAGACGGAAGAAGATCAACTCCTCGTCGCAGAAGCCCGGCGCGGGATAGAGTGCGCAGAGCCGCTCGATACGGTGCGGGACGCGGCCGATTTCCTCTTCGCACTCGCGCTGCGCCGCGTTCTCCGCCGATTCTCCTGCGTTCAGCCGTCCCGCGGGAAACTCCCACGTCTCCCGATCGATCGCCGCCCGGTACTGCTTCACGATCACCACGCGCCCATCGTCTTCAAACGGAATCAGCACGACGGACGGCACGTGCCGGACGATCTCGACCTCGTGCTCCTGGCCGTTCGGAAACCGCCGAGTGCCGGCCTCGACGGAAATCACGCGACCCTTATAGACAGTGTTCATGAGTGCCGGATTTCAGATTCAGAGGCCGCAATCCGAAATCTGAATTTCATGGTTCGTGCAACTCTGGGTTGAACTGTTCGCGCAGTTCGTCGAGCACCTTCTGAAGGTCGGGCGGCAGCGCGCTCATGAACTCCATTTTGCGGCCGTCTTCCGGATGCTGGAACACCAGGTGCGCAGCGTGGAGAAACGGACGGTCGAGATGCCTGACCGCGCGCAGGTCGCCCGCGACCCGCCGGTGGACACCGCCGTACAGGGCGTCGCCGACGATCGGGTGGTTGATCGCGCTCAGGTGTACGCGTATCTGATGCGTGCGGCCCGTGTGAATCGCCACCTGCGCCAGCGTCAACATCCGGCCGAAATGTTCGGCGCGGACGATGCGCGTGACGGCCGCGCGGGTACGCCGTAGGCGCGCGGATTCCGACGACATCTTCTTGCGGTTGTTCGGATCGCGGCCGATCGGCGCGTCGATTCGACGGCCGGCCATGACCTCGCCCCAGACGAGCGCGAGATATTCCTTTTCGACTTCTCGCTCGGCGAACTGGCGCGCCAGTTCCGTGTGCGAACGATCGTGCTTGGCGACCACCATCAGCCCTGACGTGCCTTTGTCGAGCCGATGCACGATGCCAGGCCGCTTCTCGCCGCCGATGCCGCTGAGGTCGTCGACGTGGTGCAGCAGCGCGTTCACCAGCGTACCGCTGGGGTGGCCGGCCGCCGGGTGCACCACCATCCCCGCCGGTTTGTCGACGACGATGAGATCGCTGTCCTGATAGAGGATCGGCAGCGGCAGCGCCTCCGGCGCAGGCGCCGCGTCGATCAGCTCGGGGACATCGATCGAGATTTCCTGTCCGGACTTTACGGGCAGATTGGATTTCGCAGGCTTGCCGGCGACCGTCACGCAGCCGTCTTTGATCAGGCGCTGAATCTGCGAGCGTGACAGCTCGATGACCGAGGCGAGAAACCGGTCGATTCGGAGTTCGTCGCCTTCGTCAGAAACCCTGATGGTTTGAATCACGTGGCCTTGCGCGTCCGCTTCGGCTCGGGTGTGATTGCGCGCGCGAGGTAGACGAGCATGCCAATCGCCAGCGGTGCGAGCACGATCGAGATGAACTGCGACGTCGAGAACATGCCGACGTTACCGCGCTCGTCGCCGCGGTAGAACTCGATGATGAAACGCGAGATGGCGTAGAGCAGCATGTAGAGCCAGAACGTGCGTCCCGCGAACGCGCGCCCCTTGCGTTCCGTCATCAGCAGTACGCCGAGGATCAGCAGCTCCGCGCCGGCTTCGTAGATCTGCGTCGGGTGCAGCGGGACGCCGAGCGGCGTGCCGACGTTGGCCGCCGCGAACGGGTCCGTGAACGTGATCCCCCACGGCAACGTGGTGGGCTTACCGTAGCAGCACCCGGCGAACAGGCAGCCGAAGCGGCCGACGACGTGGCCGAGCGCGATGCCGGGCGCGAACACATCGGTCGTCGTCCACAGCGGCAATCCGACTTTCCGGATGTAGATCAGCGCGACGCTGACGGCGAGGATCAGCCCGCCGTAGAAGACGCCGCCGGAGCGCGCCAGCGTCAGCAGTTCACGCGGGTTGGCCGTGAACGCCTTGAAGTCGGTGATGAGCAGCAGCAGTTTCGCGCCGATGAGCGCGCTGATGATGATGTAGATCCCGAGGTCGAGGACGCGGTTGGCGTCGAGTCCGCGCGCCTTCGCGCGCACCATCGCCAGCTTCAGGCCGAAGAGATAGGCCGCGGCCAGCAGCACGCCATACGTGTAGACGGTGATCGGTCCGAAGTTGCCGACCGACCACGGCAGCTCAAACAGTCTTGGATACATGTGTCCCAGTCGTGAGCATATCGAGGATCAGGATGGTGACGCCGACGGAAATAGCCGAGTCGGCGACGTTGAACGCCCAGAAATGATGCGTGCGCCAGTAGACATCGACGAAATCGACCACCGAGCCGGCCACCACGCGGTCGATCAGGTTACCCGCCGCGCCGCCGACGATGAGCGCGAGCCCGGTGCGCGCGACCAGTTGATGATGCGCCAGGCTGGCGGCGTACATCCCGACGCCGATGAGCGCCGTCGTCGCGATGACGGCGATGAGTGCGGTCTTGAACGGGAAGTTGGCGCTGTCGAGGATGCCGAACGCCGCGCCGCTGTTCAGCGCGTGTGTGATGTTGAGCAGGCCCGGAATCACCGTGACGCTGTCGTGCACCGGCACCGACGCGCGCACCATAGCTTTCGTCGCCTGATCGAGCGCGACGATCACGATCGGCAGGATGAACTCGAGCAATCGTTTCTTGTCGGCCGCCGAAATCTCCACCGCGAGTGTTTCCTCGATCACGTTATCCATGAGCGGCCGTCCTGGCCAGGGCATCCTGACATCGATCGCACAGTCCGGCCGTCGCCGGTTCCGACGACACCGCCGTCACATACCGCCAGCAGCGCTCGCACTTGACGCCGCCGGTGCGCTCGATCGTGATGCGCGACGCTCCGGCCGCGCCGACCGGCCGCACTTCCACCTCGGAGACGATGAACAGCATCGGCAGCTGCGCCGCGTGCTGCTCGAGCAGCGGAAGTTCGGCGGAGGTCGCGGCGATGACGACTTTCGCCTGCAGCGAGCTGCCGATCTGCTTGTTCTTGCGCAGCGGTTCGATTTCCGCCAGCACCTGTTCGCGCAGCGTGACGAGTGTGTTCCACCGTTCGACGAGCGCCGGATCCGCGTACTTTTCGAGATCCGCGACGGTGGGGAACAGCGCCATATGCACGGACGCCTCGCGCGCACCCGGCAGGAACCGCCACAGTTCGTCGGCCGTGAACGACAGGATCGGCGCCAGCAGACGCGTCAAGCCGTCGGCCATCAGATACAACGCCGTCTGCGCCGACCGCCGCTCGCGCGACAGCGGCGCCAGCGTGTAGAGCCCATCTTTGGAGATGTCGTTGTAGAACGCGCTCAGGTCCACCGTGACGAACTGGGTCACCGCCTGTGAGATCGCGCCGTATTCGTACTCCTCGTAGCCGACGAGCACGCGCTTCGCCATCTCGCTGTAGCGCGCGAGGATGTAGCGATCGACCTCACCCATCTGCGCCAGCGGCACGAGGTCCTTCGCCGGGTCGAAGTCGTACAGGTTACCCAACAGGTAGCGCAGCGTGTTGCGCAGCTTGCGGTACGCCTCGGACGCGCGCGTCAGGATCTCGTTGCTGATCCGGATGTCCTGGGTGTAGTCGCTCATCGCCACCCACAACCGCAGAATGTCCGCGCCGCTCTGCTTGATGATGTCGCCCGGCTCCATCGAGTTGCCGAGCGACTTCGACATCTTCTTGCCCTTCTCGTCGACGACGAAGCCGTTGGTGAGCACCTGCCGGAACGGCGGTCGGCCTCGCGTGCCGAGGCCGACGAGCAGCGAACTCTGGAACCAGCCGCGATGCTGATCGCTGCCTTCGAGATAGATGTCAGCCGGCCACGTGAGATCCGGACGCAGCGAGAGCACCGCCTCGTGGCTCGATCCCGAGTCGAACCAGACGTCGAGGATGTTCATTTCGCGCTCGAAGCTGGTGCCGCCGCACTTCGCGCAGGTCAGGCCGGCAGGGATGAATTCTTCGGTCGGCCGTTCGTACCAGGCGTCGGCGCCGTAGGTGTCGAACACGCCCGCGGTTTTCTCCACGAGCGCCGGACTCGTGATCGCCTCACCGCACTTGGTGCAGTCCACCGCCGGGATCGGCACACCCCAGACGCGCTGGCGCGAGATGCACCAGTCGGGGCGGTTGGCGACCATGTTGTACATGCGGTCGTGACCCCACGTCGGGATCCATCGCACCTTGTTGTCGATCGCATCTTTTGCGACTTCACGCAGCGTCTGGAGCCCTGAGCCCTGAGCCCTGAGCCCTGTGTCGATCGCCGGTTCCCCGTCCAGCCTGATGAACCACTGCGAGGTCGCGAGAAAAATCACCGGGTTATGGCAGCGCCAGCAGTGCGGGTACTGATGCGAGAACGCCTGGCGGTGCCACAGCTTCCCGCGCTCCTTCAGCGCCGCCTCCACATTCGGGTTCGCGTCGAACACACGCTGACCGCCGAACAACTCGACCGTGTCGAGGAAATGTCCCGCGGGTCCGATTGGCGCGTAGATCTCCAGGCCGTATTTCGTCCCGGTATTGAAGTCGTCTGCGCCATGACCTGGGGCCGTATGCACGGCGCCGGCGCCGGCGTCGAGCGTCACGTAGTCGGCGAGGACGCCGAGCGACGTGCGCGCGTAGAGCGGATGCTGGAAGCGGATGTGCTCGAGCTCCGCGCCTTTCATGCGCGCGACCGGTTCGCCGAACGTTCTCCCGCCGGCCGCGGCCACCGTCGGCGCCAGCGCTTCGGCAACGATCACCGCGCGGCCGTCCACGTCGTACGCGGCGTAGTCGAAGTCCGGATGAAACGCGATCGCCAGATTCGACGGGATCGTCCACGGCGTCGTCGT
>JAYVMG010000500.1:0-2690 GCA_043759095.1 Acidobacteriota bacterium
CCGCCCTCAACGCGCCATCGTCGATCACGTGCGGCGGCTGCGGCTGTGACATTCCTCTCGTCGTGTCCGATGCGCTGCGCGAGGATCGCGCGGTCGACCAGTGCCCGGTCTGCAGCGGCGGTGATTTTTACATCCGCAAGGATTTCGATCCCAAGATCGGGCTCAGCGTCGTCATTGTCGGCGCCCTGATCAGCGCCGCGTTCTACTGGTACGGCCGCGACCTGATTGCCTACAGCATCCTCGGTTTCGCGACGCTCATCGATCTGGCGATCTACGGCCGGCTGAAGGATCTGACGGTCTGCTATCGCTGCCACAGCGAGTTCCGCGGCGCGTTCGAACACAAGGCGGTCGCCTTCGACCTGCACACCGCTGACGTGCTCGAGATGGAATACGAACGCCGAATCGGCCGGCGGTGATTCAGAAGAGCGTGACGTCGACCGGCGCGCCCTCTTCAACCACGCTCTGATCGGCCGGGATTTCGATGTAGCCATCGGCCTGCGACAGGCTGGTAATGTCGCCGGATCCCTTGAAGGCTGGGAACGCGACGCCATCCTGCAGGCGCACTGTGTAGAACTGGTGACGGTTCACGGCGGATGCGATGCGGCGGCCGAGCGGTGCGCGAACGATTCGCGGCGTGTGCAGCGGCAGGCGGGCGAGCGCGCGCAGGAACGGCACGAGCAGGATATAGGCATTCGACAGACACGATGTCGGGTTGCCGGGCATCCCGAAAAACGGCGTGCTCCCACTCGCGATCCTGATCTGCGCGAACGCCGTCGGCTTCCCTGGCCGGACCGCGATGCCGTGAAAGATCATCTCGCCCCTGGCCGCGATCGCGTCAACGACCAGATCGCGCTCGCCGACAGAACTCCCTCCGGAAAACACGATCAGATCGGCGGTCGCGCAGGCGTCGAGCGCATCGATCAGCGCGGCGACCGTGTCCTGTGCGGCGCGATGCGGTTCGGCGATGCCGCCATGCGCCGAGACGATCGCGCCGATCGTGAAGCGGTTAACGTCGAAGATCTGGCCTGGTGCAAGCGCGCCGCCCGGCTCGATGACCTCGTTGCCGGTGGACAGAATGGCCACGCGCGGCTTCGCGAAGACCGCGACGTCCGCGCTGCCGATGGCGGCGATGGCGCCGACGCGGCCTGGTGACAGCAGATCGCCGGACGCGATCACGCGATCGCCCGTCGCAATGTCGGCGCCGCGCCGGCCGATGTGTTGTCCGGCCGCGGCCGTTGCGAGGATGTCGATCGCCTCACCGCTCGTGCGCGTCTCCTCGACCATGACGACGGCGTCGGCGCCGGCCGGCAGCGGTGCGCCGGTCGCGATCTCCGCGCATGTGCCGCGTTCGACGACGGCCGACGACATCTGCCCGGTGTAGATGCGATCGAGCTGCCGCAGGCGGGTCGGAGTGGACGCCGTCGCACCAGCTGTATCGGCGGCGACGACCGCGTAGCCGTCCATGGCGGATCGCGCAAACGGCGGCACGTCGATCGGTGACGTGACGTCGGCCGCCGCCACGCGTCCGGCCGCGTCCTCGAGACGCACGCGTTCCGTGCGTGTGATCGGCTGGACCGCGGCATCCAGGCGCCGCCGCGCCTCTTCGAGACTGATCGTTGATGTGAAAGGCCGCATGGGGGTCACCCTGCACCCTGCACGTTGCACCCTGCACCCTGCACCCCGCACGTTGCACCCGGCACCCTGCACCCTGCAGCTCTCGTCACCTCGAGGCCTGCTGGACCAGGTGACCCAGCTCAGGGATCAGCAGCCGCTCCATCGCAAGCCGCACGGCCGCTTCGGATCCCGGCAGCGAGACGACAATGTGTCCGGCGGCGAGGCCGGCGCAGGCGCGGCTCATCATCGCGGCCGGGCCGATCTGTTCGAAGCTGAGCATCCGGAACAGCTCACCGAATCCGTCCAGACGTTTCTGCAGCAGCCCGCTGACCACTTCGTACGTGCTGTCGCGGGAGGTGAGTCCGGTGCCGCCGGTCAGGATGATCGCCTGCGCGCTCGTGCTCGCCAGCTCGCGTTCGATCGCACCGCGCACCAGATCCGCATCGTCCTTGACGATGGTGTGTCCAGTGACGGCGTGTCCCGCCGCGGTCAGCAGTTCGGCAATCGCGCGGCCGCTCGTGTCCGTCGCGTCCGTGCGCGTGTCGCTGACCGTGACAATGAAGCAGCGCACGGATTGCGGCGCGCCGGCTTTGTGTTCCGCCTGGCTCATTGGGGGTCATTGTAGCGCGGGCGCATGCTACGATCCGCCCATGAAGAGCGTGGGCCACGAAGGCACGAAAACACGAAGAAGAATTGGTTTGGCTTCGTGCCTTCGTGTCTTCGTGGCTGCATGTGTTCTTTTCGCGGTCGTGCCTGTCGCGGCGCCGCGCGATCCGTTCACGCTCGACGCGGCTGCCGAGCGCTGGGTCGCGCAGACGCTGAAGACGCTGACCCCAGACGAGAAGATCGGACAGCTGATCGTTCCGTCCTTCGAGTCGAATTTCCTGAGCACCGATAGCGACACGTTCGAGGTGCTGACGCGGCTCGTGCGCGAGTATCACGTGGGCGGACTCCACGTGTTCGGTGCGTCGCAGCCTTCGCCGTCGGTCCTGCTGAACTCGGGGTACGGCACGGTGATTCTCGGTCAGCCGTTCTCCGCCGCGTTCCTGATCAACCGGCTGCAGGCGATGTCGAAG
>JAYVMG010000501.1:0-2687 GCA_043759095.1 Acidobacteriota bacterium
GATCGGAATCGGCATCGCGCCGTCGCTGCCGTCTCGGATCTACCTGACGGTGGACGCCAAACAGAATGGCGGACTGTATCGCTCGGACGACGGCGGCGAGAGCTTCCGCAAGATGACCAAGGACCCGCGCGTCACCGAGCGCGGCAGCGACTTCGCCGAGGTCAAGGTCCACCCGACCAACCCCGACATCGTCTTCGTCGCCGACTTCGGCAAGTACGGCGCCGACAGCGACGAGCGCGGCGTCTTCAAGAGCCTCGACGGCGGCAAGAGCTGGAAGAACGTGCTGTTCCGCAACGGCAAGACCGGATCGGTGGACGTCGAGATCGATCGCAAGAACCCAAGCGTGATGTATGCCGCGCTGTGGGAGGCGTACCGCCTTGAATACCAGATGTCGAGCGGCGGCCCCGGCAGCGGCTTCTTCAAGTCCACCGACGGTGGCGAGACGTGGAAGGAAATCACGCGCAACCCCGGCCTGCCCTCGGGCGTGATCGGCAAGATCGGCATCGCCGTGTCCAGCGCCGACCCGAATCGCATTTACGCCCTGGTCGAGAACGAGGCCGGCGGCCTGTATGTGTCCGACGATGCCGGCGCAACGTGGAAGCTGACCAACACCGGCCGTAACATCCGGCAGCGCGCGTTCTACTACACGCACGTCTTCGCCGACCACAACAACAAGGACATCGTCTACGCGTTGAACACGAGTGCGTTCCGGTCAATCGACGGCGGCAAGACGTTCCAGCAGATCGGACAGGGCACCCACGGCGACAACCACGACATCTGGATCGATCCCGACGACGCGCAGCACGTGGTGCTCGGCAACGACGGCGGCGGCGCGGTGACGTTCAATGTCGGCGCGGGACAGCAGCGGACCTGGTCCGGGCAGGAATTTCCGACCGAACAGTTCTATCACGTGATCACGACGAAGCACATTCCTTACCACGTGTGCGGCGCACAGCAGGACAACAGCACGTTGTGCGTGCCGAGCACGAACGGCCTGCCGCAGCGCGGCGGTGGCGGCGGCGGGCGCGTGCAGGAACAGTTCTACCCGGTCGGCGGTAACGAGGACGGCTACATCGCACCGGATCCGAAGGACACCGACGTGTTCTTCTCGGGCTCGAACAACGGCAGTTTCATCACCCGCATGAACCGCCGTACCGGAGAGTTGCGCGAGGTGAACCCGTATCCGCGCTTCTTCTCTGGCGAGAACTCCGCGTCGGTCGTCGAGCGGTGGCAGTGGACGTTCCCGATCGTCTTCTCGCCCGTGGACCCGAACGTGCTCTACACCTCGTCGCAGCATGTGTGGAAAACGACGACCCAGGGACAGACGTGGGACAAGATCAGCGGTGATCTCACGCGTCACGATCCGAAGACGATGCAGGATTCGGGTGGACCGATCACCCACGACATGAACAGCCCGGAGATCTACGCGACGGTGTTTGCGCTGGCGCCGGGTAAGACCGACGTGAACATCATCTGGGCGGGCTCCGACGATGGGCTGATTCACCTCACGCGCGACGGCGGCAAAAACTGGACGAACGTCACACCGAAAGAGATGCCGGATTTCGGTCGCGTCAGCCAGATCGACGCGTCGGCGCTCGACGCAGGCACCGCGTACGTCGCGGTGAAGCGGCCGCTGCTCGAGGACTTCGCGCCATACCTGTTCCGCACGCATGATTTCGGACGCACGTGGACGAAGATCGTCACCGGCATTCCCGCCAACGACTTCTCGCACGTCGTCCGCGAAGATCAGACGCGCAAGGGTCTCCTCTACGCGGGCACTCAACACGGCGTCTACATCTCATTCGACGACGGCGACCACTGGCAGCCGCTGAAGAATGGCCTGCCGGATACGCCGGTCCACGATATCTGGGTGGAAGCGAGCGACGTCGCGATTGCCACGCACGGCCGTGGTTTCTACATCCTGGACGATGTCGCGCCGCTGCGGCAGTACAGTGCGCCGGTCGTGAGCGCCACCAGCGCGTATCTGTTCAAGCCGTCGGATGCGACGCGGTCCGCGTATCCTGCGAAGATCACCTACTGGCTGAAGAAGCCAGCGCAGAAGCTGACGCTGGAGATCCTCGACGGCAGCGGTCAGGTGATCAGGACATTCAATGGGGCCGCGCCCGAGGACGGGCGCGGTCGGTCAGGTGGGGCGGGTCGGGCAGGTGGAGCAGGCGACACAGCTGCGGCGCCCAGCGCGGATCCGCCAGCCGACGAGGAAGAAGGCGGTGGACGCGGGCGCGGTGTCCCGCCGACGACGTCAATGGCGGCAGGCGTGCAGCGCTTCACGTGGGATCTCCAGTACGCGCCGGTGACCTCGTTCCAGGGGATGGTGCTGTGGGGCGCGACGACCAATGGCCCGATCGCGCTGCCGGGAACGTATCAGGCACGGCTGACGGTCGACGGCGAGACGTTCACGCAGTCGTTCGCGGTGAAGAAGCATCCGCTCTACACGATTACGGACACCGACATGAAGTCGCAGTTCGATCTGGCGAGCCGGATTCGCGACAAGGTGAACGAGGCGAACAACGCGATCATCCAGATCCGCCGCATCAAGACGCAGCTGAAGGAACGCACGGACAAGAACAACAGTGCGGATGCGAAGATCATCGCGGAACTGTTCACGAAGGAATTGACCGAGGTCGAAGAAGACGTGTATCAGGTGCGGAACCAGAGCAATCAGGATC
>JAYVMG010000502.1:0-2666 GCA_043759095.1 Acidobacteriota bacterium
CCGAGCAGGATGTCGCGGGCGTGCCGGTTGTCTGGCACACGCGGGTCACCAAGCGCGCCGATGAAGACGGCGTCAAACTGATCGCGCAGCATCGCGTAGCCGTCGGCCGGAATCGTGATGCCGGTTTGCAGAAAATACTCGGCGCCCCACGGGAGCATCTCGAGGTCGAACGACCGGCCGAAGACATCACCCACCGCGCGAATCGCCTTGACGGCCTCCGCAGTCGTGTCGACGCCGATGCCATCTCCGGGGATAACAGCGATCCTCACATCCAGCTCCTCAAATCCTCAGCTCCTTAGACCCTCAGATCCGTAGACCTCAGATACGTTCAATGGCCAGCGCCATGCCCATTCCTCCGCTCACGCACAGTGTCGCCAGGCCTCGCTTCGCGCCGCGCCGTTCGAGTTCATGCAGCAGCGTGACGACGATGCGCGCGCCGGTGCAGCCGATGGGGTGTCCGAGCGCGATCGCGCCGCCGTTGACGTTGAGCCGATCGGCCGGGATCGGCATGTCGTTCAGCACGGCGAGCACTTGCACCGCAAACGCCTCATTCAATTCAACGAGATCGAAGTTGTCGAGGCTGAGGCCGATGCGGTCGCGTAGTTTCAGGATGGCGGGAACGGGCCCGATGCCCATCAGCCGCGGATCGACGCCGGCGCTCGCCCACCCGAGAATCTTCGCGCGCGGCTTCAGGCCGCGGGCACGGGCCGTGTCTGCCGACGCCAGGACGAGTGCTGCCCCACCGTCGGTGATGCCGGAAGACGTGCCGGCCGTGATGATCCCCGGGTGTCCTTCGACGTCGCCAAATACGGGTGGCAGTTTGCGCAGGCTCTCGATCGTGGTGTCGCCGCGCGGATGCTCATCGCGATCGACGACGACGGCGCGATCGGGGTCAGCCGCCCGCGAACCGGGGTCAGATCCCCGCTGGATTCTCCTGGCGTCTGACCCCGATGACCCCGGTAGCGTCACAGGCGCAATCTCGCGCGTGAAATGACCCGCGTCCATCGCGGCTTTCGCCTTGCGCTGGCTCTCGAGTGCAAAGGTGTCGGATTGCTCGCGCGTGATCCCGTGCTGCCGTCCGAGGATCTCCGCCGTCTCGCCCATAATCAGATCCGAGATCGGGCACTGAAAGCCGTCGCGGTGCATCGCGTCGACGAGCGTGAAATTCCCCATGCGGTGGCCCCAGCGCGCGTCGATCGCGTCGATCAGATACGGCATGCGGCTCATCGACTCGATGCCGCCGGCGAGGACGATGTCCGACTCGCCGAGCATGATCGACTGCGCGCCTGACGCAATCGCCTGAAGGCCGGACGCGCACGCTTTGTTGATCGTCTGCGCGGGCGCGCCGTGCGGGATGCCGGCGCGATGGCCGACCTGGCGGCCCGGGTTCGGGCCGGAGCCCGCCTGACGGCCGTGACCGATCAGCACCTCGTCCACGTCGGACGCGCGGATGCCCGCGCGCTCGATGGCGGCGCGCGCCGCTACCGCGCCAAGTTCGGCGGGGTGCAGGTCTTTGAACGATCCGCCGTATCGACCGATGGCTGTACGCGTGGCGCTGAGGATGACGACGTCCCGAACGGGCATGAACGATCCATTGTAGAGCGGGTTCAGTGAACCGACGAAGGTCCCGGGAAACCTGATCCGGGGAGCGTCAGACGGAAACAGCATCCCGCCGCGGCGGGCATCAACTCCAGCTGACCCTGATGCGCGCTGGCAATCCCCAGCGACAGCGACAGGCCAAGGCCGGGCCCCGCGCCCTCGGACTTGGTCGTGAAGAACGGCTCGAAGATCTTTCCCGCCAGTTCCGCGGGAATACCCGGGCCGGTGTCGCGCACTTCGAGTACGGCGTCGCCCGACGACATGAACGTGCGCACCGACAGCACGCGCACGGCGCCACGGTTGGACATCGCCTGCTCGGCGTTCATGATCAGGTTCAGGATCACCTGCTGAATTTCTTCGCGGTTGGCCAGGATGAGCGGCAGCATCGGCGCGTACTCTTCGCGGGCCTGAATGCCCGCCATCTCCAGCTCGTACGCCCGCACGCTCATGGTGGCTTTGACGATCTCGTTCAGATCCAGGAGCAGCCGCTCGTTCGGCGCCTGCCGGACGAAGCGCAGGAGATTGCGCACGATACGCCCCGCGCGTCCGGCTTCAAAGCGGGCGCGCTCCAGGTCGGCGCGCATCGCCGGTTCGGGATGCTGATCGAACGCCAGCTCAAGGGATCCGATGACCGCCTGGAGAGGGTTGTTGATCTCGTGCGCCACGCCGGAGACAAACTCACCCAGCGCGGACAGGCGCTCGCCGCGCACGAGCTGCTCGCGCAGCCGGAGTTCCTCGGTGATGTCGCGGATCACCGCAACAAAATATGTGATGCGGCCGCCGCCGTCCAGGATCGGCGCCGCGACGCAGGCGGCCTGAAACGTCCCGCCGTCCTTGCGCGCCAGGGACGCGTTGACGCGCGTCACCTGTTTCGATTTCAGGCTCTGGTTGAACATCGGGATCGCGTCGGCCGATTCGGGCGCCACGAGGGCGCGTGGCGGCAGCAATTCGAGCTGTTCGTGCGTGTAACCGGTGGCCCGGCAGAACGCGTCGTTCGCGTACTCGATCTGACTGTTGCGCCCGACGATGATGACGAGATCGCCGGCCTGCTCGCAGGCGGTCGCCAG
>JAYVMG010000503.1:0-2664 GCA_043759095.1 Acidobacteriota bacterium
ACTTCACGCCGGAGCTGCATGCCGAGGCGCTGAAGATCGCGGCGCGCTACAAGCTCGGCCCACTGTTCACGCCGCCTCCG
This sequence comes from Acidobacteriota bacterium, assembly GCA_043759095.1. Lineage (GTDB taxonomy): Bacteria > Acidobacteriota > Vicinamibacteria > Vicinamibacterales > CAVVIG01 > CAVQFC01. The sequence goes on from JAYVMG010000503.1 coordinate 81, forward strand.
GTGAGCAGGAAAGAAGGGCCGATTGGCAGCTTCCGATCGTCGGGCGGCACGAACTGGCCGGGCGGGTCCTACGATCCGGAGACGCACATCGCCTACGTGCCGTCGTTCACCGCGATGCCGGTGCTCGGCCTGCTGCCGCCGCCGAACAAGGAGTTCTCGGACTTGCCGTTCGTCTCGGGCAACGCGCTCACCGGCGTCCGCTACATTTCAGGCCCCGGCGAAAACGTCGGCGCCGATGCGCCGCCGCTCGCGTCAAAGGCGGCCGGGACGGTGGTTTCGTCGACCGGAGACGCAGCGACGAATGGCGATGCGACGGCGCAGGGACTGCCGCTGCTGAAGCCGCCGTACGGACGTCTGTCGGCGATCAATCTCGACCGAGGTGAAATCATCTGGCAGGTCGCGCACGGCGAAACGCCGGACAGCGTGCGCAATCATCCCGCGCTGAAAGGGCTGACCATCCCGCGCACGGGACAGTCTGGCGCGGTGGGAGCTCTCGTGACCAAGACGCTCGTGATCATGGGCGATCCGCTGGCGACGACCGGGCCGAATCGCCCGCGCGGCGCGATGCTGCGCGCGTACGACAAGACGAACGGCCAGGAGGTCGGCACGGTGTACATGCCGGCGCAGCAGTCGGGTACGCCGATGACCTATGCCGTGAACGGCCGGCAGTTCATCATCGTCCCGATCAGCGGCGGAAACTATTCAGGCGAGTACGTGGCATTCGCGCTGCCCGCGGCACGATGAAGTAGCGCAGCCCTGCCAGGGCAGCGGTGGTTGTCGCAGGCCTCAGAAGGTCTGCGCCACTAGCGGCACGTGATCGGTAAAGGAGAGCACATGCGGAAGATGATCGTATTCGGTGTGGTAGGACTCGTCTGCTCCCTGAGCGCCGTGTTGGCGCAAGGCGATCCGCAGCCGACCTGCAGGATGTGTCCGGGAACTTACATCGCCAAGTCCGAAGTCGACGCCTACATTGCCAAGGCCGTCGCCGAGAACCTCACCGACCAGCAAACGCGTGACATCGACATCGGCAAGGCCCACATCGGCATCGGCGTCGTGCATCGGGGCAAGCTCGCGTCGCCCGCTCCCGAATCGGTGGCTGAGCACGATCTGGTCAGCGAGGTCTATCACATCATCGACGGATCGGCGACGCTCGTGACCAGCCCGGACATCGTCGGCATGAAGCGGCGTCCGGCGACGCTCGAGACCGTGCGTCTGTTCAACGGTCCCGGCAACAACGGGTCGTCCGTGCGGAACGGCGTCGCGCACGAGCTGAAGGCGGGCGACGTGATCGTGATTCCCGCGGGCACCGGCCACTGGTTCACGAAGATTGACGACCACATCAACTACCTGATGATCCGGATCGATCCGGACAAGGCGACCCCGCTCAAGGATGAAGCCGCGTCGAAGGTCTATTTGTCGAAACCGCGGCAGCCGTAACGCCTTTGCGTAGGCTGCTCAGGCGGCTTTGTATTCGCGGACTTCGAAACGCACGCCCGAACGGGCGGCTTCCTGAAGGACGTGATCGAGAGACGATGCGATGGTGGCGTCGAGGTAGTCCTCGCCGCAGATTTCGCAGACCTCCGCCGGCACGTTGTGGATGACGATAGTCGTGCCATCCCGCTCGACCGTGACCGTGGTGTGACCAGCTTTCAATGTTCCGCTCTTGCACGCAAGGCACTTCATGAGGTTCGTCTCCGTCTGAATTCGGCATCCCACTCGTTCGAGTCCGGTTCGTACGCGGTCACGACGTAGATGAGATCATTCGCCGCGTCGCGCGCCGCCACCACATGGAGCGACCGCTCTCCAACGCGGGCCAGTATGAGTGCGCTTGGAAACGGCGTGTCGTCAGGGTACTGTTCGATTGTCTCGCCAGAGGCAAGCACATGCAAGACATCAGACACGCTGATGCCCCGGCTCTCCATTCGCTCCCATGCATGCCGCCGAAAGACCACACGCGCGCTGCTCACAGCTAGTGCACTTTCTTTGGAAGCCGGCTCGATGGAGAAAAGCTCGCGCTGCCGCCGGTTCGGTACTCGGACACGGCTTCGGACAGCGCATGGGTTCCGGCCCGAATCCCCTGTCCCGTTGCGGCGAAATTCAGGGATTGCCGCGCTCCGATGCCGACTTTCTCCGCTTCGGCGATCGCGTCCTGATTCGCCGCAAGAAACAGGAACGTCCAGCCTGTGTCCGTCCGTGTCTTGACCATCTCTAACACTCGATCTCGAGTGTATTCGCTGCTCGCGTTCTCGAGTCCATCGGTCAGGACCGCGACGAGCACGTTTTGATGACCTTCGCCCAATGGAACTGCTGATAGTCGCCGATCGATGTCCCGAATAGTACGTCCAATTGCATCGAGCAGTGCCGTGGATCCACCGGGCTGGAAGGTGTCCGCGGTTAAGTCGGGCGCATCCGACAGGGCACGGCCAGAGTAGACAACCTCGTATTCGTCGTCGAATTGCACCAGCGTCAGTCGGCAATCGCCGGGCAACGGCCGCTGCTCGGCAAGAAAGCGGTTGAACGCTCCAATGACGTCGCTCCGGATCGCCTCCATCGATCCGGAGCGATCGAGAATGATCGTCAGATC
>JAYVMG010000504.1:0-2661 GCA_043759095.1 Acidobacteriota bacterium
CCGCCAGACCTTCGCACACGCCTTTGCAACCCGACTGGTTGTCGCGCCAGAGCACCTTGAAGCCTGCGCGCGCCAGCACATGCAAAACCGACTCGTGGCTCAGAATTTTTTCTTCGTCGTAGTTGGCGCGGCCGAATGACGAAAACTCGACACGGTGATCATGGGGAACCACAAGTTATGGAGCGCGCTGCAGGAACGCGAAGAGTTGTACGCCAAGAGCGACATGACCGACGCGGAAGGCATGCGTCTCGGCGAGCTCGAGGGCATCGTCGGCGACGAGGACGGCTACGAAGCGGACAGCAACGCCGCCATTCTGCTGCAGGGTCTCGACATTCCCGACTCCGTGCATGACAAGACGATGGCGGAGCTGCAGGGCGGCCAGAAAGTGCGCGTCCTGCTCGCGCAGGCGCTGTTCGGCCGCCCGCAGGCGCTGCTCCTCGACGAGCCAACCAACCACCTCGACCTCGACTCGATTCACTGGGTGCGCGAGTTCCTCGTCCGGTACGACGGCACGCTGATCGTCATCTCGCACGATCGCCATTTCCTCAACGGCGTCTGCACGCACATTGCCGACATCGACTACCAGACGATCATCACGTACACGGGCGGCTACGACGACATGGTGCTGGCCAAGACCCAGATTCGCTCGCGCGTCGAGTCGGACAACGAGCAGCGCGAGAAGAAGATCTCGCAGCTGCAGGACTTCATCGCGCGCTTCTCCGCCGGCACCCGCGCGAGCCAGGTGATGTCGCGCAAGAAGGAAGTCGAGCGGCTGCAGACCACCGAACTGGCGCGCTCCAACATCCAGCGCCCGTACATCAAGTTCGCGATGAACCGGCCGTCGGGCCGCGTCGCCGTCGAGATCAAAGACGTCAACAAGGCGTTCGGCACGCTGAAGGTCGTCAACACGTTCAGCGCGATCGTGAACCGCAGCGAGAAGATCGTGCTGGTCGGCCGCAACGGCCTCGGCAAGACCACGCTGCTGAAAGCGCTGCTGTCGGATGCCCCGAACGTGGACGCGGCGCCCGGCGCGCTCGATAGCGGCAGCATCAAGTGGGGTCACGAGGTGTCGATCGGCTACTTCCCGCAGGATCACACCGGCGCGATCAAGCCGGGGCTCACCGCCGTCGAGTGGTTGCATCAGTACGATCCGGACGCGTCGCGTCAGGATATTCACGGACTGCTCGGGCAGATGTTGTTTCAAGGAGAAGAAGGACAGAAGCCGACCGAGGCCTTGTCCGGCGGCGAAACCGCGCGGCTGCTCTTCTGCCGGATCATGCTGCAGAAGCCGAACGTCCTCGTGCTCGACGAGCCGACGAACCATCTGGATCTCGAGTCGATCAACGCGGTGAATATCGCGCTCCAGAAATACGAAGGCACCGTGTTTCTCGTGACGCACGACGAGGACCTGATGGAAGAAGTCGGCACGCGCGTGTGGCATTTCGACGGCAAGTCGATTCAGGACTTCAAGGGCACGTACGAGGAGTACACGGCGTCGCTGGTCTGATAACAGGAGCTGCTCATATGACGACGACCGCTACCGATCTCGACCTCCTCCGCGATCTGAATCAGGCGTACCTGGACTCCGTCCGCACGGGCGACGTCGATCGCTTCCAGGAGCTTCTGGCCGACGACTTCCGGTGCTCGACGCCCGAGGGCACGCTGCTCGACAAAATGCAGTTCCTCGCGCGCACAGCCGGACCACGCACACTCCAGCGCCTGACCGGAGAGGACGTGCAGATCCGCGTGCTGGGCGACGTCGCCATCATCCACGCGGCGACGACATACACAAGTGTGACCGGCCAAGAGGGCCGCGGGCGCTACACCGACGACTGGCAGAAACGCGATGGCGCGTGGGTCTGCGTCTCCGCTCACGTGACGAGGCTGTGATCAATATGAGATTTCTTCTTCGTGCCTTCGTGTCTTCGTGGCTACTCGTCGCGGCGCTGGTCGCCCAAACCGCCGATACACCCTGGCCCATCAACGGCGGCGTCGACAACATCCGCTATTCCCCGCTGACGCAGATCAACCGCGAGAACGTCTCGAAGCTCGAGGTCGCCTGGACCTACGACTCGCACGACGCTTTCAAGGCCTCCGAGATGCAAAGCAATCCGGTCGTGGTCGACGGGATGCTCTTTGTCACGACGCCGACGCTGAAGGTGGTCGCGGTGAACGCGGAGACCGGCAAGGAGATCTGGAAGTTCGACCCGAGCAACGGCGCTGCTCCAGGCGCGCGCTTCAGGCACCGCGGCGTCACCGTGCACAAGGATCGCGTGTTCGTCAGCTATCGCAGCTTTCTCTACGCGCTGGACAAGAAGACCGGCACGCCGATCGCATCATTCGGCGCCAGCGGGCGCATCGATCTGCGCGAGGGGCTGGGCATGCCCGCCGAGAAGCTGAGCGTCAGCGCGAGCACACCGGGTGTCGTGTTCGAGGACATGCTGATCATGGGCAGCTCCGTGCCGGAAACGATTCCTGGTTCGCCGGGTCACATCCGCGCCTTCGATGTGAACACTGGCAAGCTGCGCTGGATCTTCCACACGATTCCGCAGCCTGGCGAATTCGGCTACGACTCGTGGTCGAAGGACGCCTACAAGATCTCCGGCGGCGCCAACGCGTGGGCCGGCGTCACAGTCGATCCGACGCTCGGCATGGTCTTCG
>JAYVMG010000505.1:0-7075 GCA_043759095.1 Acidobacteriota bacterium
TCGATGATCTTCACCGCGGAGCCGATCTTCATCCCGCCGTCAGGCGTGGACGCGATCGTCGCGTCGAGTCCCTTGACGTTGACGAGGCGATCGGGTGAATCGATGTAGTCCTTCATCCGCGCGAGCAGATCCTGACCGCCGCCGATGACCATGGCGACGCCGTCGATCTTGAGAGCGGCAACCGCCTCGCGCTCGTTGGCGGGATTGACGTAGGCGAATGCTTTCAATTCGTCCCCCCTGCTTTTTCCTGCTCGAGCGCCGCGAGCACCTTGTGCGGATGCAGCGGCAGACTGCGAATCGTCGCGCCGGTCGCGTTGCGCACGGCGTTGGCGATTGCCGATGCGGTGGACACGGTCGGCGGCTCGCCGATGCCGATGACGCCCCGCTCCGGCATGTTGTTCAGCATGATGTCGATCTTCGGCACGTCCGACATGCCGGCCAGCAGGTACATCTCCATGTTCGGGTTCACCATCTGCCCGGTCACGCGATCGAGGATGCGATCCTCGAACAGCGCAAAATTAATTGCGGCGATCACGCCGCCGTACGCCTGGCTCTCCGCCGTCAGCTTGTCGACGATGAGCCCGCAATCCTGGATCGCGAGGATGCGTGTCACCTTGACGATGCCGGTTTCGATATCGACCGACGCTTCAGCGAACTGCACACCGCTCGTGCCTGAACCGGACAGCCCCTGTGCCCATTTGCCGTTGACGGAGATCGGCTCGGTGCCAATCAGTTTGCACGCGTCCCTCCACGACAGACCCTTCGCCGGCGTACCCTTGACGAAGATGCGTCCGCCTTCGGCGACCAGATTCTCCGGCGCGGTGCCAAGTGCGGGCGCGACCTTTGCGAACAACGCCTCGAGTGCATCCACCGACGTGACGCGAATCGCCGGCATCGCCGACGCCGCCGTCGTGCTGCCGCCTGATCCACCGCTGAACGGCAGCAGCGAGTCGCCGATCTCCACCTTGATCGCGCTGAGCGGCAGCCCGAACGTCTCGGCCGCAACCATCCCCACGATCGTGCGCGTGCCGGTGCCGATATCCTGGGTGCCGCATTTCACGACGATACCGCCGTCCGACATGATGTCGACGTGCGCCTGCGAACCCTGTCCCGCGCCACCCCACCGGTGCGCCGACACGCCCATGCCCATCTTGATCGGACCCGGGGTCGGATCGCCGGTCGCGTGACGCTTGTCCCAGCCGAAGGCTTTCGCGCCGCGCGTGAAATACTCCGCCCACATCGCGTTGGGCGCCGCGGGCGGCAGGTTCTTCACGCGGAACGCGACCGGATCCATCTTGATCGTGTCCGCGAGTTCGTCCATCAGGATTTCGGTGAGGAAGCAGCCCTGCGGATGTCCCGGCGCGCGCATCGCGCGTTGTTGACCGGCGTTGATGTAGACGTCCTTGTGCGTGCGCTTGCGGGTCGGGAAGTTGTAGATGTACGGCAGTGGGAAGCCAGACGAGGCGCCGGCGCCGCCGGTGCCCCAGCTCTGACCGTCGAACGCGGTCAGCATACCGTCGGCCGTGATGCCCGCGCGGATGTGCGCGATTGCTGACGGACGGTTGCCGGTGTCGAGATGCTCTTCTTTGCGATCGAGCATCAGCTTCACGGGCGCCTTGGCCAGCTTCGCGAGCTTCGCGCAGATAATGCCCTGCGAGTCCGGCCCGAACTTGCTGCCGAAGCCGCCGCCCATGTACTGCATGATCGTGTGGACGTTGGCCTGTGGGATGCCGAGCGCCTGCGCGAACTGCTGCGCGCTCTGAATCACCGCCTGCGTCGAGATCCACGCCGTCAGTTTGTCACCGTCCCATTCGCAGACGCAGCCGTGCGTCTCGAGGCAGACGTGGGTGATCACGTGTGTGGCGTAGGTCGCTTCGACAACGTGCGCGGCCTTCGCGAAGCCGGCCGCGAGATCGCCGGTCTCCTCCGTCGCACCCTGACGGGTGTTGCCGCCCGGGAACACGGCAGGTGCGTCGGTCGCCATCGCCTGCTCGACGTTCGCAAAGTGCGGCAACGCCTCGTAGCGGACGCGAATCAGCCGCGCGGCGTCGAGCGCGCGCTCTTCCGTGTCCGCGGCGACCGCAGCGACCGGGTCGCCCTGATACATTACCTGCGCGCCAACCGCGACGTGCGCCAGCACCGCTTTCACGCCTGGCGCTTTTTCGGCCGCCGACAGATCGATCGACACGACCCGCGCATGCGGGAGCGGCGAGCGGACCATCTTCCCGTAGATCATGCCTGGACGATTGATGTCGTAGGTGTACTTCGCGCGGCCGGTGACCTTGTCCGGGCCGTCGAGACGCTTGACCGATGTGCCGAGCAGCGCAGGCTTTTCCGGCCACGAATATTTGTTAGCCACGAGCCACCGTCCTTGCTTTCATCGCGGCTTCCATGATGCGGACGAACGTGCCGCAGCGGCAGATATTGCCGTCGAGCCCTTTGCTGATTTGGTCGCGCGTCGCGTTGGGATGTTTTTCGAGGACGGCCACCGTAGCGACGACGAAGCCCGGTGTGCAGAAGCCGCACATCAGGCCGTCGGTGTCGCAGAAGGCCTGCTGCACCGGATGCATCGTGCCGTTGGCGGACGCGAGGCCATCGACGGTGCGAATCTGTTTGCCCTGCACTTCGATGGCGAGCGTCGAGCACGAGTAGACCGTGCGGCCATCGACGATCATCGTGCAGGCGCCGCACGCGCCGCGATCGCAGACGCGCTTGTTGCCGGTCAGATCGGCGCGGTTGCGGATCGCGTCGAGCAGCGTCACGCGCGGCTCGATCTTCAGTTCGATCCGCTTGCCGTTGACCATCAGGGTCACCAGCGCCTCGCCGGGGCCTGACGAACGCGGCCCGGTCTGCGCCTCGGCAACGGTGGCCGTGGTCACCGCGGTGGCGAGACTGGTCACGCCAGCGCTTTTCAAGAAATCTCTGCGGCTGACTGTCATGGGGGGAATAATACGCCAAGACGACAGGGCTGAGGGCTTAGGGCCAAGGGCTTAACGGAGGGTGTTATGAACGCACGACGAGACTTCTTGCGACAGGTTCTACCGGTGGGCGCGCTGGGCGCAGTGGCCCTCAATACGGATTGGCTCGATCGCGTCGTGTCCGCGGGCGCCGGCGTGGCCGATCGGACAGCTGCCGATGTCGCGGCCGACGAAGGCTACTGGCGCGATATCCAGCAGGCCTTCACGCTCGATCGCACGATCATCAACCTGAACAACGGCTACACCTGCCCCAGCCCGCGCGTGGTGCATGAAGCCCTGAAGCGGTATCTCGACTCGTCGAACCAGGCGCCGATTCACTTCATGTGGAACACGCTCGAGCCGAACGTCGAGCAGGTGCGTCGCAAGCTCGCCGTGGAAGTCGGCTGCGACATGGAGGAACTGGCCATCACCCGCAACGCCAGCGAGGGCCTGCAGATCGTCCAGCTCGGCATCGACCTGCAGCCGGGCGATCACGTCGTGACGACGGACCAGGACTACGGTCGGATGCTCGACACGTGGGATCAACGCGTGCGTCGCGACAAGATCGCGGTGACGAAGATTGCGTTCCCGGTGCCGACGACGAACCTGTCGGAGCTGACGGCGCGGATCACGGCGGCGATCACGCCGAAGACGAAGATCATCCACATCTGCCACATCACGAACCTCACCGGGCAGCTGTTCCCGGTGCGTGACATTGCGCGGATGGCGCGGGCGCGCGGCATCCAGACAATCGTCGACGGCGCGCACGCGTTCGCGCACTTCCCGTTCAAGGTTTCCGACCTCGAGTGCGACTACTACGGCTGCTCGCTGCACAAGTGGATGCTCGCGCCGGTTGGAACCGGATTCCTCTACGTGCGCCGCGAGAACATCGCGAAAGTCTGGCCGTTGACGCCGGCGGCGGCAAGCAAGCGCGACAACATCCGCAAGTTCGAGGAGATCGGCACGCATCCGGCCGCGAACCACAATGCGATCGCTGAAGCGCTGGCGTTCCATCAGGCGATCGGCGCCGAGCGCAAGGCCGCGCGCCTGCGTTACCTGAACGAACGCTGGGCGACGCGGGTGGAGAAACTGCCGGGGGTGAAGATCCTCAACAGCCGCGAACCGAATCAGGCGTGGGGCCTGTTCAACGTCAGCCTCGAACGCGTGGACTCGCCGAAGGCATACGAGTTCCTGTGGTCGAAGTACCGCATCATCACCGCCGCGATCAAGCGCGACGACTACCAGGGGCTGCGTGTGACGCCGAACGTCTACACGACGCTTGAGGAAGTGGACACGTTCACGGGCGCGATTGCGGATCTGCTGAAGAACGGGAGTTAGATCGCTGCGGCGATCGTCAGCGCCAGGCGGCCGACGTTCACCGCTCGGCTAGAAGGATCTCGAGCAGCTCGCCGAGCGCGGCCACCTCTTCCTGTGCGGCGTGGATGATCGCGCGCCGCTCCTGCAGCGTCGGCGCCGACCAGTCCTCGTGCTCGAGCCGCACGCGACCGTCAGACGCGATGTCGACCAGCGTCGCGTCCATCGTCTCGACGTAGAGCTTCATCACACGCCTGCCGCGGCAGACGCCCGTTCCGCATCGTCGACGCCGAGAACGATCGACGCGGTGGGGCTGCCTTCCGAGCCGCCGCCGTACGCGTACTCGACGTTGACGCCGGCGTCACTGACGAGCTTGAGCGCCGGTGCGAGCGCACCCGGCGCGTTGGGCGCCGCGGTGACGATCACGTTGCGCTCCGTCACCTGATGATGATGGTCGCGCAGCACGGCTGCGGCGTGGACATGGTTGTCCACGACCAGCCGCAGCTGCCCGCCGGATTCGAGCCCCATCGCCTGGACGTTGATCCTCTCGTTGGAGAGGAGGCGGCACACGCCCGCCAGCGCGCCCGGGCTGTTCGCCAGGCGAAGAGAGAGCTCAATTCGGATCATCCGGGAAGAGTATCAAAGATACGCCTTCCCTACGCGAGCACCTTGATCACGACGCGACGATTCTGCGCGCGGCCGGCTTTTGTCGTGTTCGGCGCCGCGGGCTTGTCCTTGCCGTAGCTGATGACATTCATCTTGTGGAGTGGGATCTGGTACTGCTCGTAGAGGTAGCGCTTGACGGCGTCCGCGCGCGCCAGACCGATACGTTCGTTGGTCACCTTGTCGCCGATGTTGTCGGTGTGGCCTTCGATCTCGAGGTAGATGTTCTTCGGGTCCTGCTTCATCTGCGCGACCATCTCGTCGATCTTCTGCTTCGCTTCATCCGGCAGGATGGTCTTGCCGAACTTGAAGTTGCCCTGGTCTTCGCTCAGCACCACTTCGTAAACGAGGCGCTTGCTCGCCTTGTCGATCGCATCGAACTTCGTGTTGGCCTCGGTGCCCACGCTGGCCGCCGCGGCATTCGCGGCGAAAGCGGCGTCGTTGGCTGCGCGCGCCGACTGCGCGGCCGCCTGCGCCTTGGCATCAACATCGCTGATACGCCCCTCGTTCTTGCGCGTGCGCTCCTGCGTTTCCTCGATGGCGCGTCCCTGCGAGTCCACTTTCTCGTTCACTTCGCCGACGCTCGTGCGCACGTATTTCTTGGTGGCGCAGGCCGCCGATCCGCCGATGGCCAGCACGACAATGGGAAGGGCGACGATGAATTTTCTGAACATGGTGGTCTCCTTGTTGCGCCGTTGGTTTATTGCGCCGTTGGGCGTGATTGCCCCGCGATATATCCGCTCCGGGCTCGAACGATCAGATCCTTGTTGCGCGCGCGGATCACGAGCGGATGCCAGCCCGTGGCGCCGCTCGATTCGAAGGCGATGAGGTATTGATGCCGCAGCTCGTCGACGATCTGCCGGGCCGCGGCGCTGCGCTGCCCCGGCGTGCTGGCCACGAAGACGTGACCGCCGGTCCAGGCGGCAAGATCGGCGAGCGGACCCTCGAATGCCGAACTGCCGATGGCGTGGGTCGAGGCCTCCGCCGACGGGTTGTCGATCGACGGCACGATGCCGAAGATGTAGACGGGCACATCGATGCTGCTGGCAATCGCCGACACGTCCTCGGGTTTCAGGTGGCTCGCGTTGTCGGCGCCGTCGGTCAGCACGATCACCGCGCGGCGCCGGCCCTCACGCGCGCCAACGCGGCGCGCCGTCTGGGCAATCGCGTCGTGGATCGACGTCGCGCCAAACGGCACGACGCGCGCGAGAGAGTCGGGCAGCGCGCGCAGACCGGTCGTGAACGGCGCGCGTTCGTCGAGGTGCGTGTCGAAGGTGAAGATCGCCGCTTCGTCGCGCGTGGTGTCCAGCCAACTCAGCACGTGCGTGGCCGCTTCACGTGCGCTCGGTAGATGACCTTCCATGCTGCCGCTGACATCGATCAGGACGGCGAGGCTGATGCCGGCGAGATCGTTCTGTAGATCGGCGATCGCGCGCGCGTGTCCAGCGTCCAGCACTTCGAAATCGCTTGCGGTCAGATCGCGAACGAACCGGCCCTTTTGATCGCGAACCACGGCCGCGATCCGGACGAGTTCGACGCCGGCTTTGAAGGCCGCCACGGGAGCCTGAGCCTCCGCTTTCGGCCCCGGAAGGCCCAAGACAAGGGTGAGGGTCAGGATGAACCCGGCAACGGTGAACTTGCGCACCAACATCGCTCGTTCCCTGTGCGAGAGGCTTGCCATTCCAGTAAGTTGTTAATGATGTGACATTTAGGCTGATTGGCAGGAGCAGGGCCAGTCCGCAGAACGCGTCAATCGCGTATGAATTACACGACTATGCCCGATCAGCGATGTTAGGCCGTGTTTTAATTACACACAACACACCAAGCACATAAATAGAACTCTATTGATGTTTAAGTGACAAATGAGTAATTTATGTTCGCTTGCTAGCTAGGATGTTCATCGGCATCGTCATCGCCATCATCTTTGGCGTCGACTTCGTCCGGCGATGGAAGCGCGACAACGCGTGGAAACGCCGGTCGACCGACGATCACGAGGACGACTAGGGCGTACTCCGCCTACATGCCGTAAAATCGCGCAGTGACGATCGCCAAAGCTCAGGCTCCGATTCCAACCGCCGCGCGCGTTCACCGTTTCACGTACGCCATCCGCAACATCGTCGATGAAGCGTTGAAAGTGGAAG
>JAYVMG010000506.1:0-2658 GCA_043759095.1 Acidobacteriota bacterium
GCTTGTGCTCGAGCTCGTTGAAGGCGAGGACTTGGCGCAGCGGATCGCACGCGGACCGATTCCACTCGACGAGGCGCTGCCGATTGCGCGACAGATCGCTGACGCGCTTGAGGCCGCGCACGAGCAGGGCATCATCCACCGCGATCTCAAACCCGCGAACATCAAGGTCCGGCCGGACGGCACCGTGAAGGTGCTCGATTTCGGACTGGCGAAGGCGATGGATCCCGCGGGCGGGTCCAGCGCCAACGCGATGAACTCGCCGACGCTCTCGATGCACGCGACACAGGCCGGCATCATCCTCGGGACGGCCGCGTATATGTCGCCAGAGCAGGCGGCCGGCAAAGCGGTCGACAAGCGGAGCGACCTGTGGGCGTTCGGCGTCGTGCTGCTCGAGATGTTGACGGGTCGCCAGGTCTTTGCGGGCGAAACGGTGGCGCACGTCCTTGCGGCCGTGTTGCGAGCCGAGCCGGATTGGAGCGGCCTACCGGAGAGCGTGCCGCCGAGTGTCCGCATCTTGCTGCGGCGATGCCTACAAAAAGATAAGACCCTGCGCCTCCAGGCGGCAGGCGATGCGCGCGTTCAAATACACGAAACGCTCTCCGGACCTGAGACGATGGAACCGGCGGGCGCACCGCGAGCAGCACCTGGGCTGGGGTCGCGCGGAGTCTTATGGGGTGTGAGTGGCCTCATGGTCGGCGGCATCGTGGCCGGTCTTGCCGTCTGGACCCTGAAGCCCGTACCGCAGCAGCCTGTCACCCGCTTGGTGGCGCCGTTGCCTTCTGGTGAGCGCCTTCCAGCGCTGGATACGCCAACGCTCGCGCTTTCGCCGGACGGCTCACGGATCGCGTTCGTGTCCGCCAGTGAGGGAGGGCGCCAAATCTACGTGCGAGCACTCGACAGCACGGAGTCCAAGGCCATCCCGGGCACCGAGGGTGCCGAGAGTCCGTTCTTCTCACCGGACGGGAACTGGTTGGGATTTGCCGCGGGCGGGAACCTCTTGAAGGTCTCGCTGGCGGGTGGGACGCCGCTCACTATCTGTAAGGCCGCTAACCCTCGCGGTGTCAGTTGGGGCGATAACGACACCATTATTTTCGCGCCGGGATTCGGTAGCGAGGGTCTCTCCCGAGTGTCTGCCGCTGGTGGGAAACCGGAGGCATTCACTTCAAAAGAGGCCGCGGCGGAGGATGAAGCTCATCGCTGGCCCCAAGTGTTGCCGGGGGGTAGGGCGGTTCTGTTTACGGCCTGGAGCAGAAATATCGATGATGCGCAAATCGTGGTGCAGCGACTCGACACACGCGAGCGACGAGTCGTTCTGCGCGGAGGGACGTACGCGCGCTACGTTCGCAATGGGCAATTAGTGTATGCGTCCGCCGGCACCCTTATGGCGGCGCCTTTCGACCTGGCGCGGCTTGAGACGACAGGCAAGCCGATTCCGGTCGCCCAAGGCGTGTCACTGACGACGGAAGGCGCCGCACAGTTCGATGTCTCGCAGACTGGGTCGCTCGTTTACCTTCCCGGAGACGTGCAGGGAACTGGGCGCCGGTTGTTCTGGGTGGACCGTGGCGGGACAGAACACCCACTGGACGCGCCGCCGCGCAACTATCTCAGCCCACGAATTTCACCCGATGGCCAGCGAGTAGCCGTTGCGGTCCAGGGGGCGAACGACGATGTGTGGGTGTACGACATCCCCCACCAGACGCTATCCCGGCTGACATTCGGTTCGCGCAGCCTGTCGCCGATCTGGACGTCAGACGGAAAGCGGATCATCTATCGATCGATTCGAAATGGAGCGCTCAACCTGTTCGCGCGAGCTGCGGATGGCAGCGGCGAAGAGGAACGGCTCACGACCAGCCAGAACAATCAATTTCCGCTGGCCGAGTCTCCAGACGGTCAGACGTTGGTCTTCATGGATACGGGTGATCGCGATCTGTGGATCCTGCCTTTGACAGGAGACCGGAAGCCCCACCCTTTTTTCAAGTCACCCTTCGCTGAGACTGGCGGCGCGTTTTCGCCCGACGGGCAGTGGCTCGCCTACGCCTCCGATGAGTCAGGCCGCAACGAGGTCTACGTGCAGCCGTTTCCGGCCGGCGGACGGAAGGTTCAGATTTCACGAGACGGCGGCGGGCAACCACGCTGGGCGCGCACCGGCGAGTTGTTCTACCTCAATAGTGACACGGTGATGGCAGTTCAATTGACCACCCAACCGACGTTGACGGTCGGTGAATCCCGATTGGCATTCAAAGGCCAGTTTGCGACAGGTGGGGGCAGCTCGTACGATGTGCGATCCGACGGGCAGGCACTGCTGATGATCAAAGAGGGCGACCACACGGCGGCTGCCGCACAGATCAACGTTGTACTGAACTGGTTCGATGAACTGAAGCGACTCGTCCAAACGAAACGTTGATTAATGTCGCTTTCAGTCGGACAACGCCTCGGTCCCTACGAAGTCCTCGCGGCGCTCGGCGCAGGCGGGATGGGCGAGGTGTATCGCGCGCGCGATACTAAGCTGAATCGCGACGTCGCGATTAAGGTCTTGCTGCCAGCCGTCGCGAACGATCCAGACCGCCTTGCGCGCTTCAGTCGCGAAGCGCAGGTGCTCGCGTCGCTGAATCATCCGAACATCGCGCACATCTACGGGATCGAAGACGCCGATGGCGT
>JAYVMG010000507.1:0-7044 GCA_043759095.1 Acidobacteriota bacterium
GAGGGGCATTTCAAGCTCTCGAACCGCGTCGTGTGCGGGGCGATTCTCGAGGGCTACGCCGCGAGCGTGGCGCGGGGCAACCGGGCGGTCGTGCTCGAAGAGCGGCACGCGTGGCTGCGCCGTGTGGCGCTCAGCGATCTCCGGGATCCGCAGGTCTACTGGACGGCGTTACAGAAGCTTCCGCTGTCGCGCGGCGTGGTTCCGAATGCGGTCCTGCGGTCGGCGCTGCCGTCAGGGATGACCGGATACGGCGTCCACGATCGCGTTGCGGGCGTCGGCAGTCTCGGGCGTCAGCGATTCGTGGCGATCGCCGAGTGGGCCGGCGGCAAGGTCGCGCGTGAAGCGAAAGCGTGGGCGCCGTCGGCGGCGCTGTGGGCGAAGGCTACGCCGGACGCCGACGCGGGCGACGCGCTGCTGGCGCAGGCGATTCGCGCCGCGGATCCCTGTTTCGCCATCCGCAAACCGTGGATCATCCGGCGCCTTGCGCCCGATTGTTCGCGCATCAACCTGTCGGATGTCGCAAAGAAGACCGACGAACAAAAGCTGCTGCGCGCGATGGGCTGGGAGGCCGCCAACATGCACGGCCACGCTGCGCGCCGGGCCGTGTCGCGCGATCTGTCTGCGCGACCAACCCGATGGCTGCTGACCGCAGCGAGCGACATGCTTGATGCCGTCGTCGCCGATTGGAGAGCGTGGAAGCGAGCATCGCAGCACTGAAGTGCTGCGCCACTTCGAGCGGTCTAACGTGGCGCAAGGCTTAAGCCTTGCGTCGCAGCGCTCAAGCGCTGCGCTACGGGCCTCCGCTCGCCGATCTGCTGACGCCACATCGCGTAGTACAGCCCCTTCTGATCGACCAGCTCGTCGTGCCGTCCCGTCTCGACAATCCGTCCGCGCTCGAGGACGTAGATGCGGTGCGCGTGCAGAATCGTCGAAAGACGATGAGCGATCAGCACGGTGATGGCGTCGCCGCCAGTCGCGACGTCCCGGATCGTTTCGACGATGCCTTCCTCGGTGAGCGAGTCGAGCGACGAGGTCGCCTCGTCGAACACCAGCAGGTGCGGCTTTCGGAGCAATGCGCGCGCGATCGACAGGCGCTGCTTCTCGCCCCCGGATACTTTCACGCCGCCTTCACCGATGACCGTATCGAGGCCATTCGACGCTCGCGCCAGCAGGTTGTCGCACGCGGCCTTCCGCAGCGCGTCGAGGCACTCGGCATCTGACGCGGTGGGATTCACGAACAGCAGGTTCTCGCGGATCGTCCCGGAGAAGAGTTGTGTGTCCTGCGTGACGAAGCCGATCTGCGCGCGAAGGCCGTCGAGATCGATCTCGGCATCCGCGATCCCGTTGTAGAGGATGCGTCCCGCCGGCGGGTGATAGAGGCCGACGAGCAGCTTGACGAGCGTCGACTTGCCGGCGCCGGACGGCCCGACGAACGCGACTGTCTCGCCGCGCTCCACGCGGAACGAAATGTCGCTGACCGCCGGCGTCGTCGCCGACTGATGCTGAAACGTCACGTGCTCGAACTCGAGCGTGCGCAGATCCGTGAGCGGGGCCGGGTTCAGCGGCTTCGGTTCCTCGGGAATCGCGAGGATCTCCTCGTAGATGTTCAGCGACGCTTCGGTCTCGCGGTAGATGTTGATGATGTTGCCGAGTTCCTGTAGCGGGCCGAAGATGAAGAACGAGTAGATGAACAGCGAGAAGAACTGGCCGACGGTGATCGCCCGCGTGTAGATCAGGTAGAGCATCAGGAACATGATGCTCGTGCGCAGCGCGTTCACGGCGGTGCCCTGGATGAAGCTGAGACTTCGTAAGTACTTAACTTTCTTCAGCTCGAGTTTCAGGATCTTGGCCGTTGTCCCGTTCAGCCGCGCGATTTCCTGCTGTCCGAGCCCCAGGCTCTTGACCAGCTCGATGTTGCGCAGCGACTCTGTTGTTGATCCCGCCAGCGCCGTCGTTTCCGCGACGATCACTTTCTGGATCTGCTTGATGCGCTTACTGAGGACGGAGCTCAGGATGCCGAGCATCGGCACGGTGAGGAAGTAGGCCGGCGCGATGATCCAGTGCACGGTGAACGCGTAGACCATCACGAAGATGATCCCGACCAGCGACGTGAACAGGACGTTGATGCTCGTCGCGATCAGTTTCTCGACGTCGGTGCGCACCTTTTGGAGACGGCCGAGCGTTTCGCCGCTGCGCTGATCCTCGAACACCGAGTAGGGCAGCTGCAGCGAGTGGCGGATGCCGTCCGAGTACAGCTGTGCGCCGAGCCGCTGCGTGATGACGTTGATGTAGTAGTCCTGGAAGTTCTTCGCGACGCGCGAGACGAACGCGACGCCGACAGCGGCGCCGAGCAGCAGGCTGACACCCTTGAAGAACTGGGCGGTGGAGTATTCCGAAAACCGCGTCGCGTACTGGTCGATGACGTGACGGAAGATCAGCGGATCGAGCAGCGAAAAAACCTGGTTGATGGTCGCCAGGACCAACGCCAGCGCGACCAGGCCGGTGTAGTTGCGGAGGTACGAATAGAGCAGCTTCATAGTCTGGCAACCAGACTACTTCAGATGTCCGTCGTCAGATTTCAGACATGATGCGTCTACTTCGGCGCGACCGACGCGCAGTAGGCCCTGAGTCGATCGGCTTCGGGAGCAGGACCCACCAGCGCGATTCTGTTCAGCCGCATCTTTACGTACGCGGCGTCCGCACACAGCGCGGGGGGGAGTCGTGACTGGGTGATCGCAGCCTTCTGTCCGATGTAGAGCACCGCATCGAATTGATCTTCCATGCGCCGGGACCGCCACTGGCGTTCCGGGATCGGCAGCATCACCGCGTCGCGAATCGCAAAGCGCGTCATCTTGAACGGGTAGTAGAACGTAAAGTCGGCCGCGCCAAGCACCGTCCCTCGAACCATCGCGAGGCTGGGCGTGTGCCAGGACACGACGTCAGGCTGCAGCGTGTCCAGGTCTGCATGCGAGTTCGTGTAGATGGTGAACACCTTGGTCGCATGCACCGTCTCGAGCCGGCTGACGACGGTCTGAGCGAGTCCTTCCGATTCGTAGTTCGCCAGCAGCTGTTTGCGCTGCAGGTGCATGTCGCCGTAAATCAACAGCGCATGCCGATGTTTCGCGAGGACCTCGCGTGCGATCAGATCGGCCGGATACGTGTCGCGCTCCAGCATCTCCTTCTGATGTTCCTGCTTCAGGTTCGCGGCGTCCCAGTTCATCGGCGGATCGCCGAGCAGTACGCGAAGCTGCCGCTCGCGAGGCAGCGACGCGTTCACGCTGCGCACGGCCCGATAGAAGGCCTCGTAGATCGGTAGATCGGTGACGCCCGTCGGCTGCGTCGTGTTCTGCCATGCCTGGGACAGTTCCGCGTCCAGCACGGCGTCGCCGCGAACGAACCGGTCCATCACGTCCTGATATCGGGCGTTGCCCACTTCGACGACAATGTCGTTGACGGTTGCGGCAAAGCGCGGATCGCGGATGAGCGCGAGCCGGAGCGCGTGGCCTTGCTCGTTGCCGTGGTTGCCTTCTCCGAGCGCGACGACGCTGTGGCTCTTGAACGCGTCGAGAATGGCGTCGATCGGATCGAGCGGAATCGCCGGCGCCTGAAACGCGACCGCCAGGCCGGCCAGCCAGGTCAGGGCCGGGACGAAGATCATGGCGCGACCCGCAGCGGCCGCGTCGGGGCGAGACCGAGCAGCACTGCGGCAAATCCCGCCGTGACGTAGACCGCCACCCACGTCCTGAGCAGCCAGTTCGATTGCGCCGGCGGCAGAATCGCGATCAGGATCAGGCTCACGGAGGTCAGCGTGATCCACGCGACGCCGCGCCGGTGATGCCCGAGGCTCTTAGCCGCGGCCAGTCCGATCGCGCCGATCACCTGCCGCCAGAACCACGCGCGCGATTCGCCTTCGCCGCATCGTTCGTAGAGGTCGCCGATGAACGCATCGCCATCGTCTGTGTTGGCGGGTGTGAGACGTGTGAGGAGCCACATCGCGATTCCAGGAGGCGTCATCGGGTCGCTCCTTTCAGCTGGGGAATGCCGTGCCACAGCCGATTCAACGCGTCTTTGGCGCTGTTCGCTTCGCGCACGCCCCGGGTCGTGACCTGAAAATATTTCTTCGCGCGTCCGCCACGCTCGCAGGTCGGCTCGCCCAACGAGGAGGTCACCAGGCCTTTCTCTTTCAGGCCTTCCAGCGCGTTGTAGACACTCGCGAGGATCACCTTGCGGCCGGTGCCGGCCTCGATCGCTTTCGCGATCGGCACGCCGTACGACTCGTCGCCGAGGCGCAGGACGGCAAGCAGCACCATCAACTCGAAACTGCCCAGCGATTCCCGTGCCATATATTCATATTTTACAATGAAATAGGCCTGCGTGGCAAGTCGGAGACGCGTGAGCATAATGTTTTACCTCGACGCTGGAAGCGGAGGAAGATGGTCGTCAGGTCCTTACGAGTTGAGGAGGGCGTCGACGGCGGCTTTCAGCTTTGGCAACTCTTTCTCCACGGCGTTCCAGACGATTTCGAGATTGACCCCAAAATAGTTGTGAATCACGCGGTCGCGCATGCCCGCGATCTGTTTCCACTGAATATGCGGCTGCCTGGACTTTGTCTCGTCCGACAGCTTCTTCGCGGCTTCACCGATGACGCCGAGCTTTCGGAGCGTGGCGTCCTGGCGCATTCGCTCGTCAAAAAATGCATCCCGTCCATCTGCGGTATACGTGGCGATATCATTCAGCGCATCCCGAATGTGCTCGAGGTAGACGTGGTCGTCCTTCATAGCGGCGCTGCCTCCGCAAACACTTGCATTTGGAGGTAAGGACTCAAGTCGCCATCAGTGAAGACTTCCACTCGTCGGCCCAGGAGTTCTTCCAGGTCCTGTTGCAGGCCAATGACGTCGAGCAGCGACCGGCCCGTTTCAACGTCGACGAGAAAGTCGATGTCGCTTCCAGACTGGTCGTCCCCTCTGGCGACAGACCCGAACACGCGAAGGTTTCCAGCGCCGTGACGAGCGGCAAGAGACAGGATTTCACTTCGACGCGCTCGTAATTCAGCGATGGACATTGATGTGACCTGGCAGGTTAGTACCCGGCCGCCTTGCCCATCGCCGAGCGGCCGTCCGACCCGCCCTGCAGCCAGCCGCCGTCGCTGACGATGGCCGCAACCTGTGCGAGAACGACGCCTGGCGCGTAGTCGACGTCGTAGCCGCGGCTCTTCAGCAGCGCCACCGTGTCGGGAGAGATCGCGCGCTCGAGCGACAGCTTGTCCGGCTGCCACTGGTGATGCACGCGCGGCGTGTCGATCGCATCCTGCACGTTCATCCCGAAGTCGAGGACGTTGAGGATCACCTGCAGCACCGCGGTGGAGATCCGCGATCCGCCAGGCGCACCGGCGGTCATGAACAGCTTGCCGTCCTTCTCCACGATTGTCGGCGTCATCGACGACAGCGGACGCTTCCCAGGCGCGATCGCATTCACCTCGCCCTGCACCAGACCGAACATGTTCGCGGTCCCCGGCTTCGACGCGAAGTCGTCCATCTCGTTGTTCAGGAGGAAGCCGAGCCCCGGCACGGTGATCCCGTTGCCGAAGCCGCCGTTCAGTGTGTAGGTGACCGCCACGGCGTTTCCCTCGCTGTCGACGACGGAGTAGTGGGTCGTTTCCATGGACTCGCTGCCGGCCGGTTTACCCGGGCGCACGCGTTCGCTAGGCGTCGCGCGTTCCGGATCGATTGACGCGCGCAGCTTCGCGAGGTACGCGGGATCGAGCATGCCGGCGATTGGCACTTTCACGAAATCCGGATCGCCGACGTAGGTGTTGCGGTCGGCGTACGCCCGGCGCATCGACTCGGCCACGTAGTGAATCGCCGACGCGGATCCCGATCCCGCCTTCTCGTAGCCGGTGCCTTCGAGGATGCCCAGCATCTCGAGCAGCGCGATACCGCCAGAGCTCGACGGCGGCGAGGTGATGATCGTGTAGTTCTTGTACTTGCCCTTGAGCGGTACGCGCTCGATCGCCTTGTAGCTCTTGAGATCGTTCAGCGAGATGAGCCCGCCGTGCTTCGCCATTTCGGCAGCGAAGCGCTTCGCCGTCTCGCCCTCGTAGAACTCGTTCGGGCCGTTCGTCGAGATCCGCCCGAGCGTCTGCGCCAGCTCGGGCTGTGCGAGCGTCTCGCCGTCGGTGAAGAACGCGCCGCCCTTCTGGAAGATGCGCTTGGATTCCGGATCCTTCGCCAGATCGCGCGAATTCTTGAGCGACTCGGAGAGCGCGTACGAAACGGGAAAGCCCTTCGCCAAATCGATTGCCGGCGCCAGGTTCTGCGCCCATGTGCGCTTGCCGTATTTGGTGACCGCCATTTCGAAGCCGCGCACGGTGCCGGGCACGCCGGACGACCGCCAGCCTTCGATGCTGTCGCGCGTCAGCTCGCCCTTCGCGTCGAGGTACATGTTACGCGTCGCTTTTTCCGGCGCGCGCTCGCGGAAGTCGATGAACGTCGAGCGGCCGTCGGCGAAGCGGATCAGCATGAAGCCGCCGCCGCCGAGGTTGCCGGCGAACGGATGCGTCGCGGCCATCGCGAAGCCGACCGCGACCGCAGCGTCCACGGCATTGCCGCCGGCCTTGAGCACAGCGACGCCGACGTCCGCCGCCTGCGCCTCCATTGCGACGACCATCCCATGCCGCGCGCGCAGCGGCTGACGAACGGCACTGAGGGGAACGGCAAGCGTGAGCAGCAGCAGGAGCGAGAGGGTTCGGCGCATGCAGGGATTCTACTCCCGGAGCGCGGGGCGTCAGCCGGCGTTTTCTTACTCGACGCCACTCAGCAGGATCCGGATCACGTCGGCAGCGTGATAC
Organism: Acidobacteriota bacterium; assembly: GCA_043759095.1. GTDB lineage: Bacteria > Acidobacteriota > Vicinamibacteria > Vicinamibacterales > CAVVIG01 > CAVQFC01. The sequence goes on from JAYVMG010000507.1 coordinate 6,848, forward strand.
TCCGTGCCGCCTTCCGGCATGAACCGCGTCAGCTGACCGAGATCATCGCCGCTGGTGACGATGCCCGCCTCGACGAGCCTTCCGCCCGCGCGTGTCTGCGGATGCCCCGTCGTCGCGATCAGCGCATTGCAGATGCACTTGCGCCCCTCGGTTTCGGCGATGTCGCCGCCCTTGGACTGGAAGACGTTGACCGGTTC
>JAYVMG010000508.1:0-7042 GCA_043759095.1 Acidobacteriota bacterium
GAAGGTGAAGCTGTACTCGAAGCCGTATCCGATTTTCGAGGAGTACGGCGTGCAGGCCGAGATCGACAAGGCGCTGAAGAGCAAGGTGTTCCTGAAGTCCGGCGGCTCGATCGTGATCAACCAGACCGAGGCGCTGGTCGCGATCGACGTGAACACGGGCCGCTTCGTCGGAAAAAAGACCAGCGGCCGTCTCGAAGACACGATCGTCAAGACCAATCTCGAAGCGGTCAAGGAAATCGTGCGGCAGGTGCGCCTGCGCGATCTCGGCGGCATCATCGTCCTCGACCTGATCGACATGGACGACAAGAAGAACCGCCAGAAGGTGTATCAGGCGGTCGAGCAGGAACTGCGGAAGGATCGGTCGCCCTCCAAGGCGCTGCAGGTGTCGGACTTCGGCTTGGTGATCATCACGCGCAAGCGCGTCAAGCAGAGCCTCGAGCGCGTGCTCACCGAGCCGTGCCCGTACTGCGCGGGCACCGGCGTGATCAAGTCGAGCTCGACGATCTGCTACGAGATCCTGAACGAAGTGAAGAAGGTCGGCCCGGACATCAACGGCCACCGGCTGCTGTTGCGGGTGAACCCCGACATCGCGCGGGCGCTGAAGGAAGAAGAGAGCGGCGTGCTGACGGATCTACGGGCGTCGATTGGAAAGGACGTCACCATCAAGGCTGACGTCCATCTCCATCACGAGCAGTTCGATGTCATGGCGGTTTGAGAGTCTGAAGTTGGAAGTCTGAAGTCTGGACGGTCGACGTTGCCAGCTCAGACTTCAGACTTGAGACTTCCTACTTCTGTGGTGCGAGGCGCTTCAGTTCCTCCAGCCAGTTGACGACGACGTTGAAGTGCGTGATCGCGGGATACTTCGGCGTGAGCAGCACGACGAAGTGTTCGCCGTCCGGCATCACATCGTATTCGGGCTTGCTCTGGAATTCCTGGAACTGCGCGTTCTCGAACTGCGGCGCATCCAGGACGATGCGTTCCTGCCCGACACGATTCAGATCCGCATCCACTGAAACGGCGGCGATCTTATGGCCCTTCAGGAAGAACAGTTCGCGGCCGTTTCGATTCCAGACGGGCCAGGCGCCGCCGCCGGTGGAGACCCGCTTCTTCGCGCCGGAAGATCCGATCGGCCGCGCCCAGATCTCGTCGTGGCCGGTTTCGTCAGACATATACGTGAGCCAGCGGCCGTCCGGCGGGAATTTCGGCCCCTTTTCATCGGCCTCGGTATTCAGGAATGGCTGCGCTTTTCGATCGCCGTCGAGCGGCATGAGCCAGATGTCGTTTCTGGTCGAAGGATGCGCCTCGACGAAGGCCAGCGTCTTGCCATCGGGCGTGAACGAGCTCGGAAAGCGCGGAAACTCGCCGCGTGGGAACTCTTCCCGTTGTTGGGTGCCGTCAGCCGACTTCCAGAACATTTTGCCGATTCGCGTGCCGAACGCAATCCGGCGTCCATCGGGCGTCCATTGTGGAAACACCTCATCGCCTGGCTCGAACGTCAGTCGAGTCGATGTCCCGTCTGCCACGTCATAAATCCAGATGTCGTCGTTGACCGCGACGACTTCCGCGGCCACCTGCTTTCCGTCGGGCGACACAGAAAAGTTCCGCGTTAACGCGCGACCGTCCGTCATCGGCCGCACGTTCCCTGCGCGATCGACGGAGGCGAGCCTGGACCCCGTTGAGGTGCTGACTTGCGGCTCGTAGACGAGCGTTCCGTTCGCGGAAACAGAAAAAGAGGAGTCAAAGGACAGCGTCGTTTTGATCCCTTCGATGACGGTCACGGGCGTACCCGTGACGGTAAGGCTGGAGAGATCGAACGGCACGGCCAGCAGTGCGCCACGGTTACTGTAGACAATGTGACCACTGGGAACATAACGGCCCTCGTTCACACCGCGGATCTGCAGAAGGCGCGGTTCGGTTGCACCAGGTTCGAGAACCGCGAGCTGCTTGTCATCGCCCGTCATCGCGCGTCCGGGCGATAGCGCGAAGAGGATTCCTTTGCTCTCTGGCAGCCACTGCAGTTGGTTGTACCCGATCCGGTCCTTTGCCTCGTCGGCCTTCAGCAGAAGCTCGGGGCGTCCACCGTCTCCGGAGACGACCCGAATCCCGGCATTGAACGCGGGTACGAAGGCGATCCGGTTGTCCATTCCCCAGACGCCGCTTCCAAATTCTGGTCCGCGAGCTTCGCGAGACCAAAATCGAGGACCTTCACCTTGCCGTCCGGCGAGACGACGATGTTCGCGGGCTTGAGGTCGCGGTGGACGATCCCCTTCTCGTGCGCGGCTTCGAGCGCCGCGGCGATCTGCATCGCGATCGGCAATGCAGCGTCGATCGGCGCCCGCCCGCGCGCAATCCTGGCAGCGAGCGTGTCGCCGACGGCGAGTTCCATGACGAGACACGTGACGGCCGGCGTCCGCTCGAGACCGTAGATCGCGGCGATGTTGGGATGGTTCAGCGACGCGAGGACTCGCGCTTCGCGCTCGAATCGCGCGAGCCGCTCCGCATCCGCCGCGAACGCATCCGGCACGATCTTGATCGCGACGTCGCGGCCGAGCGCCGCGTCGTGCGCGCGATACACCTCGCCCATCCCGTTGGCGCCGAGAGCGCCGAGGACTTCGTACACGCCGATCCGCGCGCCGGACTCGAGAGGCATTCGACGTCAGGGATTATAGGAGCGATCAGTGATTCGTGAACGGATTGACGCAGGTCACGCCGGTCCGGCTCACGTGTTTCGTGTTGCGCGTCACGAGAGACAATCCGTGCACCTTGGCCGTGGCGGCGAGCAGTCCGTCGATGACCGGGACAGGGTCCGGCACGTTCATTCGTCCCCACTCTTCCGCGACCGCACGGTCGACGACCAGAATGCGATCCGAGAACTGCTCGACCAGTCCGCGGAGCCAGCGGTTCAGGCCCGCCGCGGTCGCGGCGTCACGCCTCAGGATGCCGTCGATGCCGCGCCGGATCTCGCCGACGGTCAGCACGCTGAGGAAGATCTCGTGGTCGGCGACGCCTCCGAACCAGCGAGCGACCGATTCGTGACAGCGCCCGCCTTTTCGCAGCTCGGAAATGACGTTGGTGTCGATCAGATAGCTCAGAGCCGAACCCGTCGGCCTTTGTCGATGGGCCTCGCGAAATCTTCGTCGCGTCCGACGTTCGGCATCGCCAGCAGATGGGCTTTCAGCGAGGCCGCGCCGGTCGCAGGCCGAAGCGCGCCTCGAAGAATCTCGCGATGCTCCGCTTCGGCGGACCGGCGATGCGCCGCGGCGCGCCGGCGCAGGCGTTCGACGATGTCTTCGTCGAGATTTCGCACCAGAAGCTGGGTCTTCCGTTTCACGCTATCAATGATAGCACGGATCGGAGGCGCCGGGGAATAGAGCGGCCGTACGTAGGAAAGGGCTGACGGTTTTCACCCTCAGCCCTCAGCCCTCCGCGAAGCGGTTTACGCGGGGAAATGCACGAGGTAGTGGTTTCCGCCCTTGTTGATCCACACGCGCAGGTAGTCGCCGCCCTTCAGCGTCTCGACCTTGGACGCGTTCGCCTTCGGCGGCGCGTCCTTCTGGACCTTGTCGATCTCCGACTGCGGAATGATCGTCACGACCTCGCGGCCGGCGACCTTACCGCCCTTTCGGAACTCTACCCAGCGCTCGAGCGAGGCGGTCTGGCCCTTGGCGTCCGGCGTCGCCATTTGCGGCGTCAGGTGAACCTGGTACGTTCCGGCTGCGAGCGCCTTACCGTCGGCCTTCACACCCTTCGGAATGTGGACCGACCCAAGAGCCATCTCACCTTCCGGCGCCATGACAGTTGGGCCGGTAGCAGGCTGCGCCTTCGGCGCCGTGTGACCTTTTTCCGTCTGCGCGAAGGCGGTGATTGCCGCGAATGCACCGACAAGAACCCCCACGAGAACAATTCGCTTCATGATGCTGGCCTCCAAATGAACGCCCAACGCAGCGTTGATTATACCGAGGAAAAGCAATCATGGCGCCATCGGAGGCCATGGCAGGGCTAGCGCCTTGCGAGGATGATGTCGCCGCTGAACGTCCGGACGACCAGGGTCGCGCTGCCGTCCCCGAACGTCGCGCGCATCGAATGGGTGTTCCCGGCGTCGCGGCGTCCTCTGCTGGAGCCGTCCCGGCGGGCCGCCTCGCCGCCGATCGTCAGCGGCAACTCGGAGCGAATCGACCCGCTGAAGCTGTTGGCATTGAGTTCGAACCCGGCCGGGTTGGCCAGCAGGAGCCGCACGGCGCCCGAGTGTGCGCTGATCTCGTAGCGTCCGCCCTTGACGATCGCGCCCGCGTATTCGACGCTGCCGCTGATTGATTTCACGCCCAGGCGTTCGCACGTGATGTCGCTGACGCTGATGTCGCCGCTGATGATCCCGAGGTCGAGCCCTCGCGCTTTCACCCCTTTTGCCCGCACATTGCCGCTGATGCTCGACGCGGACACGTCGCCGTCGCTTGTGATGCCCGTCAGCAGGACGTCGCCCGAGACCGTCTTGGCAGCCTCCAGCTTCGGCGCGTCGCTGATCGTGACGTTCCCGCTGATCGTCTCGCTGCGCAGCGATCCGTGGACACCGGTGACCTTGATCGCTCCTGAAATCGAATGCAGATCGACGGAAACTGACGCCGGCACGGTCACAGTGTAGTCAACTGATACGTGGTCGGTTCGCCGGTTCAGGTCGCCGCGGTTCTGCTGGTACTCGGTGCGGACGTCGACGCGACCGGCGCGGTCGTCGACGGTAATCTGCACGCGCGTCAGTTCGCTCTTGTCGCCGCGCGTCCGCTTGACTGCTTCGATGGAGACCTCGTCACCCGTTCCTCCGATGACGACGAGGTCGCCGGAGATGTTGCCGAGGCTGAACCGGCCATCGCGGCCGATCTTGACCTTGCGCGAGAAGCGCTCGGTTTGTTCAGGGCCGTTGTCCCGCCCCTGATAGGCGCCGGCTTTGAACGAGCGCACCATGTCCCGCAACACGATCCGATGCCCATCGTCCTGAGCTCCGGTCGGGACGGTCGCGAGGGCGAATCCGGCGATGACGAACGGCAGTGTGAGTCGCATGTCAGTTGCCCTTCTGCTTGAGCCCAGACGCAATACGCGCGGCGCCGGACTCGTTCCCTTTTCGGATTTCGTTGATCAGCGCCACGGTATCCTGCAGCAGTCCGATCTTGGTCTTGAAGCCGTCAATCAAACTCTGCTGCGCCGGCTCGCTGCCCGGTCGCGAGCGCACCGCCGCGCGGCTCTCGCTGATTGCCTGATCGATGACCGCGAGATTCTTCTGCAGCGTCGCCGCCGTCCGCGGGTCGAGATCGCTTTGCTGGCTGTTGGCGATGACCTCGAGTCCCTTGATCGCATTGTCGTAGTGCGCCTCCGCTTGCCGCAGTTCGGTTTCGATCGACTGCGCGGCGTCACCGGCGATGATCGCTCCGGCCGTACCCGCGGACACCAGGGGCGCGTCGGTGTGTCGCACTGGTGCGTAGCGCATGCCGATGGCGGTCGCGAGCACGAGCGCCGCTGCTGCGGCCAGCCACGTGAAGGTGCGGCGCCGGGCTATCCAGGTGTGGCGCAGGGCCTCCGGCCCTGCGATCGCAGGACTGGAAGTCCTGCGCCACGACTCATCCGGCTCGAGCCTGATGGCGCGCTCGAGACGCGACCACGCGCGCACCGGCGGCTCGCGCAACCCCAGTTCGCCTGTCGCGCGCGCGATGTCGCGCAGATCCTCGATCGTCTGCCGACACGCCGCGCACATCGTCAGGTGCGGCTCGACGGTGGCGCGTTCGACTGAGTCGAGCGTGCCGTCGGCGTAGTCGTTGAGTGTGGCGTCGTTCGGGTGCATATCCATTGCTCGCCTGAAAGGCTCGCGCTACTTTCCTCTCAGCATCGCTCGTAGCTTGAGCCGCGCCTTGAACACCTGCGACTTCGACGTGCCTTCCGCGATTCCCAGCAGGTCGCCGACTTCCTTGTGATCGAACCCTTCCACGTCGTGCAGCACGAATGCTTCGCGGCAGCCCTCGGGCAACCGCTCGACCGCGCGTTCGAGATCCAGCCGCGCGATCGGCGTCTCGCGGCGGGCGGTCGGTTCGAACGACGACTCGGCGTCTAGCGTGTCGGTCAGCTTGTTCATCTTCGCCTGCCGGCTCCGCACGAAATCCAGGCAGTGGTTGAGTGCAAGGCGGTACAACCACGTCCCGAGCGACGACTCACCTTTGAAGCTGCCGAGTTTTCGGTAGGCCTGCAGGAAGATTTCCTGCAGCAGGTCTTCGCCGTCCTCGGCCGAGCCGGCCATCCGGCACGCCAGTGTGTAGAGCCTGGCGCTGTGCTCGCGATAGACCGTCTCGAAGGCATCAACGTCTCCCGCCTGGCATCTGGCAACAAGATCCACCGTCGCTTCCTTAGACGGGAAGGGGATTGGCAGACGTTGCTTTGGGGCGGCCACGTAAGCAGAGACGGGAGGCAAGGGCCGGGAGTTCAGACTTGAGACTTGAGACTTGAGACTTCCGACTCTTTCCGAGGCTGCCAGCGGACGCGGCCGAGATCGCGGATTCGCGATCCGGAGACGCTGATGCCCTCCGCTATGAGCAGGGCCCGCTTCAGCATTTCGCTCCCACCGTAGCCGCCCAGACGTCCGCCGGCGGCGATCACCCGATGACACGGCACGTCGGGCCGTCCGCAGCCGCGCATGATGTTGCCGACGGCGCGCGCCGCACGCGGACGCCCGGCCAGCGTGGCGACTTCGCCGTACGCGGCCACGCGTCCCGGCGGAATGCGCCGGACGACGGACAGCACGCGGCGGGAAAACTCGGTGTCTGTCGCCGCTACTTGACGCATGGCAGCGGATGGCCTTCCGCTTTCATCGACAGACCGGAGATCACCGCGAGCGTGGGTGCGAGATCCGCAGGCGTTGCGGCTTGCTGATACTTGCCTGGCGTGATGCCCTGGCCGAGGAACAGGAGCGGCACACGCTGATCGTCTGGCGTCGCGGACCCGTGCGTCGTGCCTGCGGAGGAGATCATCCACCCCGGTTTCGCCGCAAAGATCAGATCTCCGCTGC
>JAYVMG010000509.1:0-2649 GCA_043759095.1 Acidobacteriota bacterium
GGACGATCCCAAGCGGCATCATCTGTCGCCGAAGGTGAACGCGCGGTGGTTCAAGCTGCTGTACTGTTCGCCGGCGCTGTTCCCGATTTACTTCCGCGCGGCGCGGAAGGAAAGCTCGACGTATCCGGCGGCGCTGCAGCGCCGTATCGCGTTCGAGCGCAAGGTGTCGATTGGCGCGCACCTCGCAGTGCTCGCGCTGATCTGGGCGCTCGCTGGCAGCGGCGCCGCCCTGCGCGCCTACATCGTCCCGGTCTTTTTCATTTTCCCTATCGCGTTCACGCTGAATCGCCTCGGACAGCATTACGACATCGATCCGACGGACACCGCGAAATGGGGCACGCTGATGCGTGGCCACTGGTTCTGGGATTTCGCGTTCCTCAACTCGAACTATCACCTCGAGCATCACTATTTTTCCGGCGTGCCGTTCTACCGTCTGCCGGCGCTTCAGCGCGCGCTGGCGCCGTTCTACGAGCGTCACCGTATGCGCTGGCAGAATTACTCAGGCCTCGTGTACGGATGGCTCGTCCAGAACCACGCGCCGCACACGAACTGGGCGGCGTCCGAGGAGAACCGTGCCGAGGGCTCAGGGTTGAAGGCTGACGGCCGAGAGCTGTCCTGAGCGTGCTACGATTTACTGTTCATGGATTTCCGTCCCACCGAAGAGCAGGTACTCCTCCGGCGCAGCGTGCGCGAGTTTGCCGAAACCGAAATCCGTCCCCACGTCCGCGAGTGGGATCAGGAGCAGCGGTTCTCGCCGGAGCTGATGCCGAAAATGGCCGCGCTCGGGCTGCTCGGTATCCAGTTCCCTGAATCGTACGGCGGCGCGGCGATGTCGGCCATCGACTACTGCATCTGCCTCGAAGAGCTGGCGCGCGTCGATCCGTCGATCGCGTTGTCGGTGGCGGCGCACAACGGCCTCTGCGCCTCGCACATCTTCAAATTCGGCACGGACGCGCAGAAACAACAATTCCTCATCCCGCTCGCGCGCGGCGAGAAAATCGGTGCGTGGGGGCTGACGGAATCAACCTCCGGCAGCGACGCCGCGAGCATGCGCACGACGGCCACCAAATCCGGCGACGGCTGGGTGCTGAACGGATCGAAGACCTTCATCACGCATGGCCGCATCTGCGATGTGATCGTTGTGATGGCGGTCACCGATCGCGCCGCCGGGCGAAAAGGCGTGTCCGCGTTCATCGTGGAACAGGGCACACCGGGGATGGCGCCGGGGAAGAAGGAAGACAAGCTCGGCATGCGGGCCAGCGACACCAGCGAAGTGCTGTTCGAGAACTGCCGGATTCCGGCGGATCACCTGCTCGGCGCCGAAGGACAAGGCTTCGTCAACACGATGCAGGTGCTCGACGCCGGCCGCATCGGCATTGCCGCGCTGGCGGTCGGGCTCGCGCAGGGCGCTTACGAGGCGGCGCTGCGCTACGCGCGCGAGCGTAAATCGTTCGGCAAGACGATCTCGACCTTCCAGGCGATTCAATGGAAGCTGGCCGACGCGGCGACGAAGATCGAAGCCGCGCGCCTGCTGACCTACCAGGCGGCGTACTTGAAGGACCGCGGTGAACGGACCACGCTCGCCTCGTCCATGGCCAAGCTGTACGCGAGCGAGATCGCGGTGAAAGTGGCCGATGACTGTGTGCAGATTCACGGCGGTTACGGCTTCGTGAAGGACTATCCGGCGGAGAAGTACTTCCGCGACGTCAAGCTGACCACCATCGGCGAGGGGACGAGCGAGATCCAGCGGTTGGTGATCGCGCGCCAGCTTCTGTCCGCGTCGTGACAGCCACGCTTGCCGATCGGCTGCTGGCCGGCGATCCTCGCGCCATCGCGCGTGCGATCTCGCTGGTCGAGGACGAGGATCCGTCGGCCGCAGATCTCGTGCGTGCGGTTTTCCCGCACACCGGGCGGGCGTACCTCATCGGCGTCACCGGACCGCCGGGAGCCGGCAAGAGCACTCTGGTTGATCGATTGATCACCGGCCTGAAGAAACCGCAGGGCGCGGTTCCTTCTTCGTCGTCGATCGGTGTGATCGCCGTCGATCCCACCAGCCCGTTCACCGGCGGCGCGGTGCTCGGCGATCGCCTGCGCATGCAGACGCACTCCTCCGACGCGGGCGTGTTCATCCGCAGCATGGCGACGCGCGGACACCTGGGCGGCCTCGCGCGCGCGACCGGCGATGCCGCGCTGCTGCTCGACGCGTCCGGCAAGGACATCGTCATCATCGAGACCGTCGGCGTGGGGCAGGGCGAGGTGGACATCATCCGCACGGCGGACGTGTCGATCGTCACGCTCGTGCCCGGCGCCGGCGACGATGTGCAGGCGCTGAAGGCGGGCATCATGGAGATTGCGGACATCTTCGTCGTCAACAAGGCCGACCGCGAAGGCGCGGACCGACTCGTGTCGGCGGTGGAGTCGAACCTCGCGCTGCACAACTACGCCGCCGGCGAGTGGCGGCCGCCGATCGTCAAAACGGTGGCCACGACTGGACAGGGGATTCCCGAACTGGTCGAGGCGATCGCGCAGTTCCGAACGCACTCGTTCGGCGCGCAGGCGTCGCGGCGCAAGACGCGTAGCGAATACCGACTGCGCGAGCTCGTGTCGAAACGGTTCATGGATCACCTCGAGCGCGAAGTCCTGTCCCCA
>JAYVMG010000510.1:0-2648 GCA_043759095.1 Acidobacteriota bacterium
CCAGCGTCAATCCGTCGATGCCGCCAAACAGCGCCACGTGCGGTTCGTGATTATGCACTTCGGGTTGCAGCGCCGGCCCGGCGCGATCGACCACGTACGGGGGGTTGGCGACGATCGCGTCAAACGGTCCCGTCACTCCGTCGAATAGATCACCGTGCGTGAACGTGACGCGGTCGCTCACCCCATGCCGCGCGGCGTTGCGCCTCGCCACTTCGAGCGCGGGCCGCGAAATATCGGTCGCCCGGACGATGGCCGTGGGACGCTCGTGCGCGATCGCCACCGCGACGCAGCCGCAGCCGGTGCAGATGTCAGCGATGGCCAGCGGCACCGCGCGATCCGGAAACAGCTCCTGGATCGCCTCGACGATCAGCTCGGTCGCCGGCCGCGGGATCAGGACGTCCGGGGTCACTTCGAGATCGAGTCCCCAGAACTCGCGGATGCCGGTGATGTAGGCCAGCGGCTCGCGGGTGACGCGGCGCGCGACGAGCGCATCGTACCGCGGCGTGAATCCCTCGGGCTCGTTCTCCCGCGCATCCGTTAGAAAGCGCTCCGTCGTCCAGCCGAGGACGTGTTGCGCCAGCAGGCGGGCGTCGAGATCCGACTCGGTGGGCGTGATCCCGGCGTCGCGCAGCCGCTGCCGCGCCGCCGACACGTGGGCGTGGATTGTCACGAGACGGCCGTCGCGTCCCTGAGCTTTTCGGACTGGTAATGCGTGATCACGTTGTCGAGGAGCTCGGCGAGATCGCCGTTGAGCACCTCGGTCAGCCGGTGCGACGTGAAGTGCACGCGGTGATCGGTGATGCGGTTGTCGCGGAAGTTGTACGTCCGGATCTTTTCCGATCGCTCGCCGGTGCCCACCTGGTTGCGGCGATCCTTGGCGATCGCATCGTGCTGCTTCTGCATTTCCATGTCGTAGAGGCGCGCGCGCAGCACCTTCATCGCCTTGGCCTTGTTCTTGATCTGCGACTTCTCGTCCTGCTGCGAGACGACGACGCCGCTGGGCATGTGGGTGATGCGGACGGCGGAGTAGGTGGTGTTGACGCTCTGGCCACCGGGGCCGCTCGAGCAGAAGGTGTCGATGCGCAGATCCTTGTCGGCGATCACGACGTCCACCTCTTCGGCCTCCGGCAGCACCGCGACCGTGACCGTGGAGGTGTGAATGCGGCCGCTCGCTTCGGTGGCGGGCACGCGCTGCACGCGGTGGACGCCGCTCTCGTACTTCAGCTTGCTGTAGGCGCCGCGTCCCTCGATCATCGCGATCACTTCCTTGAGGCCGCCGACGCCGGTGTCGTTGCTCGACATCACCTCGAGGCGCCAGCCGTGACGCTCGGCGTACATGCTGTACATGCGAAACAGCTCGGCCGCGAACAGCGCGGCCTCGTCGCCGCCGGTGCCGGCGCGAATTTCGAGCATGACGTTCTTCTCGTCGTTCGGATCCTTCGGGATGAGGAGGATCTTGATCTCGGCCAGCAACGCGTCGCGGCGTGCGATCAGCGATTTCAGCTCTTCGCGCGCGAGGTCGCGCATGTCCGGATCGCCACCGCTGACGAGTTCCTCCGTCTCCGCGACGTCGCGCACGACGGTCCGGTACTCGCGGAAGCGCTCGATGAGCGGCTCGACTTCGGCCAGCGCCTTGGCGTGCTTCCGGTACTCGGCCGGCTCGCTCTGCACTTCGCTCGTGCCGAGGAGACGCATCAGCTCTTCGTAGCGCTGTTCTTCTGTGGCTAGCTTGTCGAACATAACGGTCGTTTTACCGCGGAGATCGCAAAGAACGCAGAGAACAAATTTTACTCTGCGTTCTCAGCGGTCTCTGTGGTTCCTTCTTATCCACCCGAAACCGGCGGCAGGAACGCCACCTCGTCGCCATCGCCGATCACCTGGTCCATCCGCGCGTAGTCGGCGTTGACGGCGCTCGAGATCGAGCGCTCGTAGCTGGCCAGCTCGGGGAACTCGCCCGCCAGCTGCCGCCACACGTCGCCGATCGTCGCGCCAGGCGCGACATCGCGCGCGAGTTCGGACGCCCCGGTGATATCCCTGAGCCGCGCAAACAGGCGGACGGTTACGCGCATGCGATCCGCTCCGCTTCCGCGCGTGCTTGCTGGTCGTCCGGGTTCGCGGTCGCGCCCTCGATCCAGACTTCCCCGCCGTCGAAAAACTCGTGCTTCCAGATCGGCGCGATCTGCTTCACGCGCTCGATGGCGTAGCGGCACGCCGCGTACGCATCGCCGCGGTGCGGCGACCGCGTCGCAATCGCGATGCTGGCTTCACCGACCAGCAGCTTGCCGATGCGGTGATGCAGCGCCAGTCGCGCGCTCGGCCAGCGCTCGCCGATCTCGCTCGCGATGCGCTCGAACGCTTTCAGCGCCAGCGGCTCGTATGCCTCGTACTCCAGATATCGGACGCTGCGCCCGAGATTGTGATTGCGCACGAGGCCGAGAAACGTGACGACCGCGCCATCCCGACCATCGGGCACCTGCCCTGAGCTTGTCGAAGGGTCCGTGCCGGGGCTGGCGGCCACTGCCGCGGCGATCCTGTCGAGCGCGAGCGGATCGCGACCGATCGCCAGAAGCGGGGGGGTCATCCCTTCAGTATACCGTCCCAAAAGTGATTGAGCGGTCCGCGGCCATGGCCGAGGCCGGGCGCGTGCG
>JAYVMG010000511.1:0-7023 GCA_043759095.1 Acidobacteriota bacterium
GATTTCGGTGAACGGGGCGGGAATCCCGGTGAACGGGGGACAGAAGAGGGCTAAGGGCTGAGGGCTGAAACTTGAGACCTGAGACCTGAGACCTGAGACTCGAGAGTTATAGGCCGAGCCTGTACCCGGCCCAGACCGCCGCCAGTCCACATGCGGTCTGCAGCGCGACGTTCCAGAACGCCATCGTGTGGTGGCCGCCGTGGCCAAGGGTGAACGTGTCGAGCATGTAGCTCGAAAACGTCGTGAAGCCGCCGAGGATGCCGACAAACACGAACGTGCGGAATTCGTTGGACCAGTGCAACCGTCCGGTCGCGATGCGCGCGGCCAGGAAGCCGATGACGAGGGAGCCGGCGACGTTCACAGCCGCGGTCGCATACGGCGTCGCGCGCTCGAGCAAGTGGCCAACGAGGATGTTCATCCCGTGCCGCGCCATCGAGCCCAGCGCACCGCCGGCTGCCACCGCGAGCCAGATCATCAGGAACTCCTAGGATAGAATAACAGTGTCCGCACCATGCCAGTCCTCGAACTCCTTACCAGCTCCGGCCTCGGCTCGCTGCTCGGGATGCGGCACGCGCTCGAACCCGATCACCTCGCCGCGGTATCGACGCTCGTCACCGGTGAACGCACCAGTTTCAAGGCCGCGTTTCTCGGCATTTGCTGGGGCCTCGGCCACACGTTCGCGCTGCTCGCCGTCGGCACGGTGCTGGTGGTGTTGCGCGCGGAGATGCCGGCGCGCATCGCCGACGGCTTCGAGTTCTGCGTCGCGCTGATGTTGATCGGCCTCGGCGTGCGCGCAATCGACCTCGCGGTGCGGCAGGGACCCGCGGGTCCGTCGCACGTCCATCAGCACGGCCACACAATGCACGTGCACGAGGGCGCGCCGGCGCACATTCACATCGGCACGTGGACGCTTGCGCGCAGACCGCTGCTGGTCGGCGCGGTGCATGGTCTGGCCGGCAGCGGCGCGCTGACTGCGCTGGTGGTCGCGACGCTGCCGTCAACGTCGGCGCGCATCACCTACATGGTCGTGTTCGGGTTGGGATCGACGCTGGGAATGGCGGCGCTGTCGGGTCTGCTCGGGTGGCCGCTCGCGCGCGCCGGCAGCAACCAACGCCTCGCGCGCGGCCTGTCGCTCGCCGTCGGCTGCGTGTCGACCGTGCTCGGCCTCGTCTGGGGCTATCCGCTGATCGGAAGACTCTTCTAATATGCAGGCCTGAAGGCCCGCACTACTTGACCACAACCGTCCAGCTGACCGGCGCCGACTCCGGCGGATAGCACACGCGGTCGTCGCAAGCCTGGTAGTTCACGGTCCCGGCCACGGTCACGGTCGATCCCGCCTTCGCTGACTTGTCCAACGTGATGTCCTGCGTCAGCCGGAACGGTTTCTGAAACACCGGCACCTTCTCGTCAGCGAACGTCATCGTCTCCGACTTCGGATACGCGACCTTGCCGAATTTGACTTCCGCCTGCGGGGTCAGCTTCACCGTGATCGGAATGTAGTCGTTCGACCCGGGCGCGTAGACGTGAATGCCCGGCTTCGGTGTGACGTCGACAAACAGCGAGAGCTTGGCGCCCGCCGCACCACTGACCTGCGCCGGCGACGCCAGAATCGTCGCGTGGCCAGGCTTGGGAGCGGGAGCGATCAACTGGGCCGCGAGCGCCGTTACAAGGATGATACGCATGAGAGGATTCTATAGGGACTGGGGACTGGGGACTGGTCACAACTCACCCAGCGTGACGCCAGGCCCAAGTCTCCAGCCTCAAGCCCCCAGTCTCAAGCCCCAGCCCCCGACATAGAATGACGCCATGCCGACGCGCATCCTGATCGTCGAGGACGATCCGGACATCGCCGAACTTGTGGCGCGCTTTCTCGACAAAGCGGGTTTTGTCACCGACCGGGCCGCCTCCGGACGCGAAGCGCTGCAGGCGATCGCCGCAAAGCCGCCCGAACTCCTGGTGCTGGATCTGATGCTGCCGCACGTCGACGGCCTCGAGATCTGCCGCCTCGTCCGCGCGAACGAGGTCACCGCAGCCATCCCGATCATCATGCTCACCGCCCGCGCCGAAGAATCCGAGCGCATCGTCGGGCTCGAGCTGGGCGCCGACGATTACCTGGCGAAGCCGTTCAGTCCCAACGAGCTCGTCGCGCGTGTGCGCGCGCTGCTCCGCCGTGCCCGTCGCGGAACGGGGCCGGCGGCCAAGACGCTCGCCTACGGACCGATCGCGCTCGACACCGATCGACATCTCGTGTCGTCCAGTGGTCAGGACGTGACGCTCACCGCCAAGGAATTCCTGCTGCTGGAATATCTGATGCAGCACCGCGGACGCGTGCTCTCGCGTGATGTGCTGCTCACCGACGTGTGGGGCTACCGCTACACGGGCGGCACGCGCACGGTCGACGTCCACGTGCGGCGGCTGCGTGAAAAACTGCCGGTGCTCGCTGACGGCCTCGTCACCGTGAAGCAGTTCGGCTACAAACTCGTCGATCCCACACCCTAGCCCATGGCCCCGGCTGCTCCGCGCGCTACGTTCCAGACCAAGTTTTTTTTCGCCGCGCTATCAGCGTCGATCCTGGCGTTGGCCGTCGCCGGAGCGTTCTTCGCGACCACAATGCGGCGGCAGATCGACGCGAGGATCGAGACAACGCTCGTCGCGGAAACGCAAATGGCGGCGGAAATGCTGACGCGCGGCGCTCCGCTCGTGTCCGTGCCGGAGATCAACGCCGAGGCCGGCCGTATCGGTCAGCTGATTGGCGCGCGCGTGACGTTCATCGCGCCGGACGGCCGGGTCATCGGCGATTCGTCCGAGACACTGGAAGGCCTCGCCGCCATGGAGAACCACGCGCAGCGGCCCGAGGTCATCGACGCCAGGCAGACCGGCATGGGCCGATCGCAGCGGTACAGCGCCACGCTGAAGATCGACATGCTCTACGTCGCGGTACCGGTGACGCATCCGGCGATCGCATTCGTGCGGGTCGCGCTGCCGCTCACCGACGTCCGCCAGCAGCTTCAGCCGGTGCTGACCGCGACGCTGACGGCGCTCGGCGTCGCGCTGCTTGGCGGCGCGGCCATCGCCTGGATCTTCTCGGCGCGCATCGGCAAGCGCGTCCGCCTGATCGCGGGGATCGCCGAGCAGTACCGCCGCGGAGACCTGACGCCGCCGCGTCTCGGTTTCGGCGACGATGATCTCGGCACGGTGGCACGGGCGCTGGACGACTCGGTGCAGGAAGTGGGACGGCGCCTCGGTGAGCAGGCGCGTGATCGCGCGCGGATGGAAGCGATCCTCGCCGGCATGGTCGAAGGCGTCATCGTCGTCGATCCGCAGGCCCGGCTGCAGCTCGTCAACGACGCGGCTCGGCAGATGCTGAGGCTCGACGAAGGCCATAGCGGAATCGGACGGCCCTACATCGAAACCATCCGCCTCCCGGCGATCGCCGAGCTCGTGGCCGGCGTTCTGGTCGGGCGCACGCCAGACGCCCTGCAATTCTCGCCGCCGCGTGATCCCTCACGCACGATCATGGCGACCGCGGCGCCTGCGGCGGGCGCGGTCGCGCACGGCGTGATTCTTGTGCTGCACGACATCACCGAACTGCGGCGTGTCGACCAGATCCGGCGCGACTTCGTCGCCAACGTCTCGCACGAGCTGCGCACGCCGCTGACCGCGATTCGCGGCTACGTCGAAGCGCTGTCCGAGGACGACACCAGCGAGGACGATCGCCGGAAGTTCCTCGCAATCATCGCGCGGCACACACAGCGCATGGAGCGCCTGGTCAAGGATCTGCTGCGGTTGGCGCGGCTCGACGCGGGTCAGGAGACCCTCGACGTCATCGGTTGCGATTCGCACAACCTGCTGGAGACCGTCGTCGCCGATCTGCTGCCGTCGGCGGTCGAACGCCGCCAGCGCATCGACGTGACAATCGCGCCGGGCGCGGAAACCGTGCGCGCCGATCCGGCAAAGCTCCACGACGCATTGCGCAATCTGGTGGCCAACGCCATCACGTACGCGCCGGAGCAGTCCACGATTCACATCCGGGCGCAACGGGCCAACGACAGCATGACGATCACCGTCGCGGACGAAGGCCCGGGTATCCCCGATGAAGATCTGTCGCGCGTCTTCGAACGCTTTTACCGCGTCGACAAGTCACGGGCGCGCGACCCGGGCGGCACGGGGCTCGGCCTGGCGATCGTCAAGCACCTGATCGAACTGCACGGCGGCACGGTGCGCGCCGAGAATAGTCCGGACGGCGGCGCGCGGTTCACGATCACGATCCCGAGCCCTATCGCATGAGATTACTGGCCGCGTCTGCACTCGCCGCCTCGATCGCGGTCGCGGTCGCCGCGTGCGGCCGGAACGCGCCGCCGCCCGTCGCGAACTGGACGCTGCACCTGAATCGTCTGGACTCGCCCGCCGCGGACGCGAGCGCGCAGCCGCAGCTGACGTCCTCGAATGGCGGCGTGATCCTCAGCTGGCTGGAAAGCGCCGGATCGGAAACGAAGCTGAAGTTCTCCGAGCGGACGGCGGCCGGCTGGTCGGAGGCTCGCCGCATCGTGGCGGGCAGTGATCTGTTCTCCAACTGGGCGGACGTACCGTCGGTCGTGCGGCTGGCGAACGGCACGCTCGTCGCGCACTGGCTCCAGGAGCACGCCGGGGCCGGCTACGACCTGCGCCTCACTCGATCGACAGACGATGGGCGGACGTGGTCGGCGCCGTTTTCACCGCACCACGACGGAACCAGGACGCAGCATGGGTTCGCATCGCTCTTCGACACGGGCAACGGTCTGGGTGTCGTCTGGCTCGACGGCCGGGCGATGACGCCTGGCGCCCGCCCGAACGATGAGGGCACGGGTGACATGGGTTTGCGCGCGGCGCGTTTCGATCGCGACTGGAAGCAGGTGTCCGAGGGCCCGATCGATCTTCGCGTGTGCGAATGCTGCCCCACCGCGTCCGCGGTCACGTATGACGGCCCGATCGTCGCGTACCGCAATCGATCGGCGGACGAGACCCGCGACATCTACGTCTCGCGATTCACCGGCGAAGCGTGGACCGTGCCGGCGCCGGTGCACAACGACCTCTGGAAGATTGACGGCTGCCCTGTCAACGGACCCGCGCTGAGCGCAGTCGATCGCAACGTCGCCGTCGCCTGGTTTACCGCGCCGCAGGACGAAGGGCACGCGTTCGTGGCGTTCTCGCAGGACTCCGGGCGCACGTTCACGGCGCCGATTCGCGTGGACGACACGGGATCGCTGGGAAGGGTCGATGTGGAGCAGATGCCGGACGGATCCGCGGTGGTTGGCTGGGTCGAGTTCGCGAACACGAGCGCCGTGTTCAAGGTGCGGCGGATCCAGCGGAACGGTCAGCGGTCAGCAGCCGTGACCGTCACCGACCTTGGCGCACGCCGTAACAGCGGATATCCGCGCATCGCGCGCGGCGGGCAGGAATTGATCGTCGCGTGGACCGGAACAGGCGATCGGCTGCGCGTCGAAACGGCGGTCGCGCGACTACCGTAGCGCAGCCCTGTGAGGGCTGCGTCCGCAAGGCTTCAAGCGCTACGCCACGGCAGGACGACTACCGTAGCGCAGCCCTGCGAGGGCTGCGTCCGCAGGGCTTCAAGCTCTGCGCCACGGCCCGCTAGTGCGCGCCGGCCATTCGCAGCAGCATGAACGTCACGGCCGAGATGAAGAACGCGGCGGGGATCGTCAGCACCCACGCCCACACAATCTGTCCTGCCACGCCCCAGCGCACGGCCGACAGGCGCCGCACCGCGCCGACGCCGACGATCGCGCCCGTGATCGCGTGCGTGGTGCTGACGGGCACGCCGGTCTGCGTCGCGATCAGAATCGAGATCGCTGCGCTCGTTTCCGCCGCGAACCCGCCGACCGGCTGCAGCTTGGTGATCTTCGAACCCATCGTGTGGATGATGCGCCACCCACCGGCGAGCGTGCCGAGGCCGATCGCCGCGTGCGCCGCGAGCACGACCCAGAACGGAATGTAGAAGTGATCGATGTAGTGCGCCGCGAACAGCACGCCCGCGATGATCCCCATCGTCTTTTGCGCGTCGTTGGCGCCGTGGTTCAGGCTGAATGCCGCAGCGGACACGAGCTGCAGGCGCCGGAACAGGCGATCCACGCGTGACGGCGGCATCCAGCGGAATATCCACATGATCGCCGTCATGATCGCGAAGCCGAGCACCAGGCCGATAAGCGGCGAGAGAAAGATGAAGAGGATCGTCTTGGTCCAGCCGCTCGTGATGATCGCGCTGAAGCCCGCTTTGGCGACGGCCGCGCCCGCGTAGCCGCCGATGAGCGCGTGCGACGAACTGGTCGGCAGGCCGTAGTACCAGGTGATCAAATCCCAGATAATGGCGCCGGTGAGGCCGGCGAAGATCACCGCGAACGTGACGATCTTCACGTCCACCATGCCGGACCCGACGGTCTTGGCGACCGCGGTGCCGAACGTGAAGGCCGCGACGAAATTGAAGAACGCGGCCCAGATGACCGCCTGGCCCGGCGACAGCACGCGGGTGGAGACGACGGTCGCAATCGAATTGGCGGCGTCGTGGAATCCGTTGATGTAGTCGAACGCAAGCGCGACGAAAATGAGCGCGGCGACCGTCCAGAAGAGCATCAGCCGCTATCCGTGCTTGACCATGACGCCCTCGAGGACGTTCGCGACGTCCTCGCAGCGATCACTCGCGTCTTCGAGGAAGTCGAGCGCCTCTTTCCACTTCATGACGAGGATCGGATCGCGCTCGTCCTCGAAGAGTTTCGTGACGGCCAACTGATGGATGCGGTCCGCTTCATTCTCGAGCCGGTTGATTTCGATGGCGTGGGTGGCGAGCCCCTTTTTCTGCTCGAGCGCGCCGAGGCCGAGCCGCACCTGCTCGGTGCAGGCGCTGATGATGTGGGCCTGCTCTCGGGCGCCGAAACGGACCGAGTCGAGCCGGTACAGACGCACGAGCGTCGCCGACGCGTCAATCGCGTCCATCACGTCATCCAGCGAGCGCGCCAGCGCGAAAATATCCTC
>JAYVMG010000512.1:0-17534 GCA_043759095.1 Acidobacteriota bacterium
CGGCCGCGGTGGCGGCAACCGCGTGAAAGAGTCGTCGCCCACCTACGCCTACGAGGACGAGGATCAGTCGACCGGCATGGCGCTGAAGCTCGGGATGAAGGTGCGTCATCCACAGTTCGGCATCGGCACCGTGCTGAGCGTCGAAGCGGTGGATGACGACACAAAGCTGGTCGTGCGGTTCGTGAACATCGGCCAGAAAACGCTCCGCGCGAAATTCGCACGCCTGGAGCCCGCGTGAAATCGCAGGGATCCTTCTACGTCGCGGTGGTGTTCTTTGCGCTGTTCTTCTATTTCGGCTACCAGTGGTGGTTCAATCCCTCGCGCGCGGTGAAACTGCGGCTCGGCGAGGTGGCTGAAGCGCTCTCGATACCCAAAGGTGAGGCCGACATCGCTCGCATCGCCAGGCTCGCGCGGCTGCGTGGTTTTCTCGCCGACGATCTGCACATCCGCGCCGGCGCCGAAGAGCTCAACTCACGCGACACGGCGGTCGCGCTCGCCGCCAGTTGGAAACCGGAGGCCGGCGGCGGGGATGTGCATTTCGCCGACGTCCAGGTGTTCATTGAATCCGAGACGTCCGCGCATGCGTATCTGGCGGTGGAGTTGACGAGGACAGATCCCGGAAGCGGTCAGCCGACGGTGGACTTGCGCGACGCCAGCGTCAGCCTCGAGAAGCGGAACGACGTCTGGGTGGTTACGAGGGCGGAGTCGAAGGAGATCCCGATCCGCCACTGATCGCCGTGACCAGCCCGTGCTGGATGGTGACCGTGAACGTCTTCACCACCGTCCGGCCATCCGGCAATCTGACGGGCGCCGAGATCGACAGCTTCCTCAACGCGGCGTCGCCAGAGACTGACGTGATCTCGAAGCCGGTGACGATCCCATCGACGGCCGGCTCGAACACGACCGTGGACAGCTTGCTCAGCGCAGTGAGATCGCGCAGCCTGCATGCGTCAAAGAACCGGGTGAGAAGCTGCTGCTCGACCGACGTCGAGCAAGTCACGAGCGCCAGCGTCACGAAGGCGACGAAGGCTGCTCGCCTGACGCGCATTACTCCGCGGGCGGTTCGGTCGACGGCTCTGCCGGCGGTTCGACCGTAGCCGCCGATTCCTCGTCCTCTTTTTCGACAAGGCGGGCAATGGACACAACCTTGTCGTCCTCTTCGAGGTCGATGATCGTGACGCCCTGCGTTGCGCGGCCGATCGACCGCACGTCGTCGGTCAGCATCCGCAGAATCATCCCCTGCTGCGTGATGACCAGCAGTTCATCGCCGGCCTGCACGTAGGACACGCCGACGACGAGGCCGTTGCGCTCCGAGGTGGTGATGTTGATCACGCCGACCCCGCCGCGCGTCTGCACGCGGTACTCGTCGATCTCTGTGCGCTTGCCGAAGCCGCGTTCGGTGACGGTCAGCAGCGTGCCGCCCGGTTTGGCGACTTCCATGGCGACGACGAAATCCTGATCTCGCAGCGTGATGCCGCGCACGCCGTACGCCGTCCGGCCCATCGGCCGCACGTCGGTCTCCTCGAAGCGGATCGCCATGCCATCGTGCGTGCCGATCAACACCTGGCCGGTGCCGTCGCTCTGCTGCACGGTGATCACCGCGTCGCCGTCTTCCACGCCCATCGCGATGATGCCGCCGGCGCGCGGGTTGCTGAACGCGTCCAGCGACGTCTTCTTGACGATGCCCTTCAACGTGCCCATGACGACGAACTTGTCTTCAGGGAATTCCTTCACCGCCAGCGTCGCCGCGATTTTTTCGCCCGGCTCCATCGACACCAGGTTCGCAATCGACTTGCCCTTGCCGTCCGGCCCGACATCGGGAATCTCGTGGACCTTCAGCCAGTACGCGCGGCCGCGGTCCGTGAAGATCATGATGTAGGCGTGGGTCGACGCCACGAAGAGGTGGCTGACGAAGTCTTCCTCGCGCGTGCGCATCCCGATGCGGCCCTTGCCGCCGCGCCGCTGGTTCCGATACGTGGAGATCGCCGTCCGCTTGATGTAGCCGGTGTTGCTGACGGTGATCGCCATGTCCTCTTCGACGATCAGTTCTTCGATGCTGAGGTCGCCCGATTCGCCGTCGATGATCACCGTGCGGCGCTCGTCGCCGTGCTTCTCGCGGATCGCCTTCAGCTCGTCGACGATGATCTGCATCAGCAGGCGCTCGCTGGCGAGGATTCCGCGCAGCCGCTCGATCGTCTTCAGCAGCTCCGCCAGCTCGTCGAGAATTTTCTGCCGCTCCAGGCCGGTCAGGCGCTGCAACTGCATGTCGAGGATCGCCTGCGCCTGGACCTGTGAGAGGCTAAACTGCGTCATCAAGCCGTCGCGCGCTTCCGCGGGGCTCTTCGACGCGCGGATCAGGCTGATGACCGCATCAATGTGATCGAGGGCGATCTTCAGCCCTTCGAGGATGTGATACCGCGCCTCGGCCTTCCGCAGTTCGAACTCGGTGCGGCGGCGCACGACGTCGCGGCGGAACTCGATGAAGGTCTCGATCAGCTCGAGCAGCGTCATCACCTTCGGCCGCCCGCCGACGATGGCGAGCATGATGATGCCGAAGCTCATTTGCAGCTGCGTGTGTTTGTAGAGATTGTTGAGCACCACCTCTGGCGTCTCGCCGCGCTTCAGCTCGATGACCATCCGCATGCCATCGCGGTCGGACTCGTCGCGCAGGTCGGAAATGCCCTCGATGATCTTCTCGCGCACCAGGTCGGCGATCCGCTCGATCACCCGCACCTTGTTCACCTGGTACGGAATCTCGGTGACGATGATCGCCTGGCGATCACCCTTCTTGTTGGTCTCGATCTCCGTCTTCGCGCGCATCATGACCGAGCCGCGGCCCGTCATGTACGCTTCAACTGAGCCCTGGCGGCCGATGATGTAGCCGCCGGTCGGGAAATCCGGCGCGGGCACGATGCGGATCAGGTTGCGGAGCTTGTCGAGGCGCGAGAGCGGCGCGCTGGCGTCGGCGAAGTGCGTGTTCTCGATCAGCCAGATGCAGGCGTCGACCACTTCACGCATGTTGTGCGGCGGCACGTTGGTCGCCATGCCAACGGCGATGCCCGCGGATCCGTTGACCAGCAGATTCGGGAACGGCGTCGGCAGGACGGTCGGCTCTTCGGTGGTCTCGTCGTAGTTGGGCGTGAAGTCGACGGTGTCCTTGTCGAGATCCGCCATCATGTCGTCGGCGAGGGCCTTGAGCCGCGCCTCGGTGTACCGCATCGCGGCCGGGCGGTCGCCGTCAATCGATCCGAAGTTGCCCTGGCCGTCCACCGTCGTGTAGCGCATGTTGAAGTCCTGCGCCAGGCGGACGAGCGTGTCGTAGATCGACGCGTCGCCGTGGGGATGGAAGTTGCCCATCACCTCGCCGACGATCTTCGCGCACTTGCGATAACCGCGGCCCGCCGAAAGGCCCATCGTCTTCATGCCGTAGAGCACGCGGCGATGCGCCGGCTTCAAGCCGTCGCGGGCGTCAGGCAGCGCTCGTCCCACGATTACGCTCATGGCGTAATCCATGTACGACCGCTTCATCTCGTCTTCGATATTGATCGGGTGCGTGTGTAGGGCGAAATCTGTCATGTGTGTTTAGAGCGGGGCCCTAGACGTCCAGGTTCTTTACATCCAACGCATTGTCTTCAATAAATTTGCGGCGCGGCTCAACCTGATCGCCCATCAGCGTGGTGAACATCAGATCCGCCTCGGTGTGATCTTCGGCGCGCACCTGTAACAACGTCCGCACCGTCGGATCCATCGTCGTGCTCCAGAGCTGATCCGGGTTCATCTCGCCCAGACCCTTATAGCGGTTGATGGCGATGCCTTTCTTGCCGGCGGTGATGAAGTACTCCACCAGTTCGTCCAGCGAGTGGAGCGTGACGTCCGGTGTTGGCAGTTTGCTCTTCGCAGGCGCCGGCTTCGCGTCGGCGTCCGGCGTTTCCTCGGGTTCGTCCGCCTCAGCAGCCGAGGCGGTCGAGACGATGATGTCGCCGGCAAGGGTCGGGATGTCGCGATGGTTCGCGAGCAGCGTGCGGTATTCGCCAGCCGTGACGAAATCAACGCCGATCGTGTGCTGACGCGGATAGCCGCTCGAGCGATCCTCGATGTGCAGTTGATAGCGGTTGTGCTCTTCGTCGCGTTGTACGGTGACCGTGCGCGTCGGCATCGTCAATTTTTCGGCGACGCCTTCGAGCTTGTCCTTGTCGGCGAAATATTCGCGGTCGGCGCCGGCGGAGAGCAGCGCTTCGACGATCTCGCGTGGGTGGCCGCGGCGCTCCACCGTCTCGAGGAATTTCTGGTGCGCGATCATGCGCTGCAACAGCTTCTCGAGCTCGGGCCCGACGATCTCGCGATTGGTGGCCGGAATGCGCACGACGCGCCCCTCGACGGACCGCTTGACCAGGAACGCTTCCATGTCGCGCTCGTCTTTGATGTAGGTTTCCGACTTGCCGCGTTTGGCGCGGAACAGCGGAGGCTGCGCGATGTAGACGTAGCCGTTCTCGATAATCTTCGGCAGCTGCCGGTAGAAGAACGTGAGCAGCAGTGTGCGGATGTGCGAGCCGTCCACGTCCGCGTCCGTCATGATGATGATGCGGTGGTAGCGGAGCTTTTCGAGGTTGAAGTCCTCGACACCGATCCCGCAGCCGAGCGCCGCGATCATGGTCTTGATCTCGTCGCTGCTGAGCATCTTGTCGAAACGGGCCTTCTCGACGTTCAGAATCTTGCCCTTGAGCGGCAGGATGGCCTGGAAGCGACGATCGCGACCCTGCTTGGCCGATCCCCCTGCCGAATCGCCTTCGACGATGTAGAGCTCACTGAGGGCCGGATCACGTTCCTGGCAATCCGCGAGCTTTCCGGGAAGCGAGCTGCCGTCCAGCGCGCCCTTACGGCGGACCAGGTCGCGGGCTTTGCGCGCGGCGTCGCGGGCGCGGGCGGCGTCGATTGCCTTGCCGATCACGCGCTTGGCGACGGCGGGGTTTTCCTCGAGATACGCGCCCAGCTTGTCGTTGACGATTGCCTCGACGATGCCCTTGACCTCGGTGTTGCCGAGTTTGGTCTTCGTCTGGCCTTCGAACTGCGGGTGCGGAATCTTGACGCTGATGACCGCGGTGAGGCCTTCGCGGATGTCCTCGCCGGACACGCTTTCCTTGAGGTCCTTCGCGAGGTTGTTCTTGGTCGCGTACGAATTGATCGTGCGCGTCAGCGCCGCCTTGAAACCCGAGAGGTGCGTGCCGCCTTCGTGCGTGTTGATGTTGTTGGCGAACGCGTAGATCGTCTCGGTGTAGGTGTCGTTCCACTGGAGCGCGATTTCGGCGTCGATGCCTTCACGCTCGCCGCGCATGTAGATCGGTTTTTCGTTGACTAGCGCCTTGTTGGTGTTCAGATGCGTGACGAACGAGACAATGCCGCCTTCGTAGTGAAACTTGTGGTTCTTGCCGTCGCGCTCATCGTCGAGCGTGATCGTGATGCCGCCGTTGAGGAACGCGAGTTCGCGAAGACGCTGCGCAAGGATGTCGAAGCTGAAGACTGTCGTCTCGAAGATGGTGGTGTCCGGCTTGAAAGTGACCTTCGTACCGCGGCGCTTCGTCGTGCCGGTGATTTCAAGACCGCCGGTCGGCGTGCCGCGCTCGTAGCTCTGTTGGTAGACCTGGCTGTTGCGCCAGATCTCGAGGTCCAGGTTTTCCGACAGCGCGTTCACCACCGAGACGCCGACGCCGTGCAGACCGCCAGAGACTTTGTAGCTGTCGTTGTCGAACTTGCCGCCGGCGTGCAGCACGGTGAGCACGACTTCCGCCGCCGATTTTCCGCTTTCGTGCTGATCGGTCGGGATGCCGCGGCCGTTGTCGATGACGGTGACCGAACCATCGATGTGAATCGTGACGTTGACCTGATCGCAGAACCCGCCAAGGGCCTCGTCTATCGAGTTGTCGACGATTTCGTAGACGAGGTGGTGCAATCCTGCCGGCCCGGTCGAGCCGATGTACATCGCGGGCCGCTTGCGGACCGCTTCGAGTCCCTCGAGAACCTTGATCTTGTCGGCGCCGTAATCTTCGCTCGCGCCCTGCCCGCCATGACCATTTGTGATTGCGGTCACGGTGCCGGCAGGGACGTCAGCGACCGGCGGTTGCTCGAGTGGTGCGTCGTTTGTGTCGGTATGTTCCATTCAGCTCAGACCCGCATCGGCATGATCACGTAGGTGTAGTCGTAGCCTTCGGCGCCGACCGGCTTCATCACGGCCTGGCTCACTTCGTCTTTCAGTTCGAGCGAGACGACGTCGGTCGTGACCGCGGCGAGGAAATCCAGCACGTATTGCGCGTTGAAGCAGATCTGCATCGCGCTGCCGCTGTAATCCACCGGAAGTGTTTCCGTGGCCTCGCCGAGATCCGGACTGCTCGACGTGATATCGACCTTGCCTTTGTCAATCTGGATTTTCACGGCTCGCGAGCGTTCGTTGGAGAGCAGCGCGACGCGTTTCACGGCGGCGGTCAGCCGATCGCGCTCGAACTCGATGTGCTTGTCGTTGCCCTTCGGGATGACGCGCTCGTAGGCCGGGAACTGGCCGTCGATCATCCGCGAGATGAGCATACGGTCACCGACCTGGAAGAACAGGTGATTCTCGCCACGCTCGTAGCCGATGTCGCCTTCGCCCTCACTCAGTAGACGACCTATTTCGCCCAGGGTTTTCTTCGGAAGAATCGCTTTGCTTTCTTCTGCGTCTTTCTTCCCTTTGCTGGTGCCGGACCGCGTCACGCTGACCAGCGCCAGTCGGTGGCCGTCGGTGGCGACGAGGCTCATTTCCTCTGGCTTCAACACGAACAGCGCGCCGTTCAGGAAATAGCGCGTGTCTTCACCGGTGATCGCGAACTGCGTCTTCGCGACCATCTCTTTCACGCCATTTCGATCGAGCTGCGCGGTCGGTGTGCCGCCGGCTTCCGGCAGCGTCGGGAAATCCTCGCGCGGGAGTGTCTGCATACGCGAGTCGAAACGGTCGGCCGCAATCTTCACGCCGCCTTTGTCTTCGGCGATGCGGATGTCGGTCTCCGGCAGCGACTTCACGATCTCGTAAAACTTCTTCGCCGGGATGGTGAGCGATCCCGGCTTCGTGACGGTTGCTGCGCATTTACTGCGCAGGCCTACTTCGAGATCTGTGGCGAGAAAGCTGACGTGGTCGCCTTTGGCTTCCATCAGCACGTTTGCGAGAATAGGAATCGTATTTTTTCGTTCGACGATTCCCTGAAACAGTTGCAGTTCTCGCAGTAAGTCGTTCTTGCGGACGACGAGTTCCATGGATGTGCTGACCTCGAAAAGGGCGGGGGTTCGGGCGCCCGCGATCCCCTAAAGAGAGGAGAGATTAGAGAATAAGAAATTATATAGGAAGAGAGGGTGTGTTGAAAAGTGAAGTGTCGCCGTTAGTGCTTCCGTTTGAGTAATTTAGCTTGTGTATAAAATGTGCTCAAAAAAAGGCTTTTTCGTGACCCCTTCGCTCCCGTGAAAAGTCCTGCACAAGCGTCCACAGGCAACGTTTTAGCGGCCTGTGGAAAACCTGGCAGGCTACCGGAATCCCTCCAGAAAGTTCCCAATAAGGGTGTTGAAATCCAGGTCTTTTTTTCGGAGGTCTTCGATCTTACGGATGGAATGAATCACCGTCGAATGATGTTTTCCACCGAAGCTGCGACCGATTTCAGGCAGCGACGCGTGCGTGAGCGATTTACAGAGATACATCGCGACCTGACGAGGTTTGGCGACCGATTTAGAGTTATTTCGCGACTTCAGGTCGATCATCTTCAGGTTGTAGTAGTCGGCGACGAACTTCTGGATGATCTCGATCGTGACGGCCTTGACGTCGTGGTCCAGGATGTTCTTGAGCACTTCCTGTGTAAGCGCCAGCGTAATTTCCTGCCCGGTCAGCGACGCGTACGCGATCAGGCGGATCAGTGATCCCTCGAGTTCACGGATGTTCGATTTAATTTTACCGGCGATATACATCGCGACGTTGTCGGGCAGCGGCACCGCCTCGATCTCGGCCTTGCGCTTGAGAATCGCGACTTTTGTCTCGAGATCCGGCGATTGAATGTCGGCGGTCAGGCCCCACTCGAACCGTGAACGCAGACGTTCCTCGAGGGCAGGAATCTCGTGAGGCGGGCAATCGCTGCTCAGCACTATCTGCTTCTGGGAGTCGTAGAGGGCGTTGAAGGTGTGAAAAAACTCCGTCTGTGTGCCTTCTTTGCCGGCGAGAAACTGGATGTCGTCGACGAGCAATACGTCAACGGAGCGGTACCGTTCGCGAAAATCGAGTATCCGATCGTACCGGACCGCGTTGATCATCTCGTTCATGAAACGTTCGGACGAGATGTAGGTGAGTTTCAGATTGCGATCGTGCTGCAGCACGTAATGTCCGACGGCGTGCATCAGATGCGTCTTGCCGAGACCCACGCCACCGTAGATGAACAGCGGGTTGTACGAGCGCGACGGCGCTTCCGCGACTGCGCGACACGCGGCGTGGGCGAATTGATTCGACGATCCCACAATGAACGTGTCGAAGGTGTAGCGAGGATTCAACCCCGCCGGCCCAGGCTGCGTCGTTGGCGGCGGACCGGTCTCGAGCACTGCGGCTTCATCGGCGCTCAGCGGAATCATCAGCGCGTCGGCCTGCGCGTCGGAGACGAACGTCACGATCAAATTCGGACGCTTCACCTCCACCAGGGCTTCAGAAATAACCCCGGCGTAGTGTTTAGTGAGCCAGTCCTTGAACAGCACATTCGGCACGCGCACCGTGACAGACGATCGGTCGTCAGCGACAAAGGTGGTGGGTCGGAACCAGGTATAGAAGCTGTGCCGGTTCACCTTCGTCTCGATGCGCGCGAGGATTTCTTCCCAGATGTTCATTTCAGCCAATAACCAGCCAATTGCAGCTCATTTTACGTTTCAGGGCGAATTTCCACAGTTTTTTCCACAGGTGTGGAAAACTTTGGCGAGAGACCAAATGTGCATGGAATCACTACAGCCAGGAGCCGGCCAGAGAAGGACGCCGACTTTAACACACTCCAGACTGATTGACACCCTTGGAAGGGGTCGCTAACATTGACGGTTCGTCTTTATATTGAAGGGATGTCATGGCTAAGGGAGTTCGGACTTTTCAACCCAACACGCGTCACCGCGCGAAGACGCATGGGTTCCTCGTTCGCATGAGCACGAAGAACGGCCGTCTCGTGCTGAAACGCCGCCGCGCCAAGGGGCGCAAGAAGCTGACGGTCAGCAGCGAGTAAGTCTGAAGTTCCGCCCAGCCGAACACATCCGCCGGCGTCCTGAGTTCCAACAGGTCTACGAGCGGGGCGTTCGTGTGTATAGCCGCTACAGCACGGTCTTTATCCTGCCCAACGAAAAGGGTGTGGGACGGCTCGGGATCGCCGCAACCCGGAAGATCGGCGGAGCGGTTCAGAGAAATCGAGCTAAACGACTGATTCGAGAGGTCTTTCGTCGAAACAAAATCGCTCAAGGGTTCGACGTCGTCGTCATTCCCAAACGCGAGTTCCTCGACGCCAGCCTGAGCACCCTTGAAGCCGATTACCGAAACCTCGTTGAACGACGACTCCGCCAGGGCCGCTGACTGGCGGCTCGGCGTGCGCGTGTGTCTGTTTCTGCTTCGAGGCTACAAGATACTTATTTCTCCATACTTTAGAGGCTCCTGCCGATTCCTGCCTTCCTGCGCGGACTACGCCGCGGAGGCTGTCGATCGGCACGGCGCCGTCCGGGGTGTCTGGCTCGCGGCCAAGCGCCTCATTCGCTGTCACCCGCTGTGTGTCGCGGGCCATGACCCCGTCCCAGCCCCCCGAGGTAGTGTCCAGCTGTAGGCCGGACCTGTTGAATGGAACGACGCGTTCTTCTCGCCATCTTTCTCGCGTTCATCGTGCTGTACGTTTGGCAGGCCGTATTCGTGAAGCCTGTTCCGAAGCCCGAACCGGGGTCAGCGCCCACGAGTGCGACCGCCTCGACGGCGGCGAGTCCGCTCGGCGCCAACAGCAATGTTGCGCGACCCGCTGCGCCGATCGTTCCAGTTGCGCCGTCAGCTCCGCTGGCCGCAGCCCTGGTCGCCGACACCACTGAGCACGATGTGCGCGTGGAAACGCGCGACGTGATCGCGGTGTTCACGAACCGCGGCGCGCGGTTGAAGAGTTGGCGCCTGAAGCACTATCTCGATCAGCAGAAGCAGCCGCAGGAACTGATCGAGCACGACCCGCCGGCGGATCCGCTTCCATTCACGCTGGTCGCCGGCAACGACACGACAACGGCGGCATTGAATGGCGGGCTCTACACGATCAGCGGCGCGCCCGCGGCGGCGTCCGACGGCCCGGTCGACCTCCGCTTCGAATATCGTGACAGCGCGGGCGTCCACGCCATCAAGGAATTTCACCTCGATCCCGCGTCGTACGTCTTTACCTTCCGCGCAACCATCACCGACAACGACAAGGCGATCACGCCGTCGATCGTCTGGGGACCCGCGATCGGCGATGTCGGCGAGGTGAGCCGTTACACGACGAAGTCGGAAGGCATCCTCTTGCAGGATGGCAAGGTCGTCCGCCTCGCCGCGAAAGACATTGCAAAGCAGCCGGCCTATGACGGCGCGTACGGGTACGCTGGCGTCGACGACAACTATTTTCTCACGGCAGCGCTCGGCCCTGGCGTGGTCAAGGTCGCGTTTCAGCCGGTTTCGATTCCGCCGCCGACAGGTTCAAAAGACGCGGCGCGCGAGCTGATGTCGTTCTCGATCGAGCCACACCAGCCCGCCGCGCTGCTGAAGTTTTTCGCCGGCCCCAAGGACTTCGACGTGCTGAGCGCCATCGACACCGATGTCGCCAAAGCGATCAACTTCGGCATGTTCACCGTCATCGTCGTGCCGCTGCTCAAGTCGCTGAAGTGGGTGAACAGCTACGTCGGCAACTACGGCTGGGCGATCATCATCCTCACGTTTTTCATCAACCTGATCCTCTTCCCGCTCCGGCACAAGAGCGTCGTGTCGATGCGGAAGATGCAGGAGATTCAGCCGGAAGTCAAAGCGATCCAGGAGCGCTACTCGAAGCTGAAGGCGACCGATCCGGCCAAGCAGAAGATGAACACGGAGATGATGGCCCTCTACAAGGAGAAGGGCGTCAACCCCGCCAGCGGCTGCGTGCCGATGCTGCTGACGATGCCGTTCATCTTCGCGTTCTACGCGCTGCTCTCGACGGCGATCGAGTTGCGTGGCGCGCCCTTCATCTGGTGGATTCACGATCTCTCCGCGCACGACGCGTACTTCGTCACGCCCATCCTGATGGGCGTCAGCCAAGTCTGGCAGCAGCGTCTGGCGCCCGCGGCGGGCATGGACCCGATTCAGCAAAAGATGATGATGCTGATGCCGGTGTTCTTCACGTTCCTGTTTCTGTGGTACCCGGCTGGTGTGGCGCTGTACTGGCTGGTCAACAACCTCTGGGCCATCGGGCAGCAGTACCTGACGAATTACATGATCGGCCCTCAAAAAATCCGCGCCGCGGTTGGCGGTTCGGCGGCTGAGCGTCGGATGAAACGCGTCGGCGGGGGCAAGACCGACGCGGCTGCGCGTGATAGCCAGTAGCTCGAGCGACAAACTATGCAGACCACACCCATCGTCGAATTTTTGAACCGTGTCGTCGCCGCGTTCGGCATCGCCGCAACCGTTGAAGTCGAAGAGACCGACGACGGACCGCGATTCAACCTGGCCGGCGAGGAAGCGGAACTGCTCGTGCGGCACCGCGGCGAACCGCTCAAGGCGCTGCAGCAGGTCGTCGACTCCTGCTACGGCCGATCGCTCGACGGCGAGAAGCGCGTGTTCGTGGACGCGCTCGAGTACCGCAAAGGGAAAGACATCGAGCTGCGGAACATGGCGAAATTCCTCGCGGGCAAAGCGAAGGACTCGGGGATGGATCAACAGCTCGGGCCGCTGAATCCGTACGAGCGCCGCATCGTGCACATGGCGGTGGCCGAGGTGCCTGGCGCGACGACCGAAAGCGTCGGCGACGCGTTCTCGAAGACCGTGATGATCTCGGCACGCAAATAGGGTCTGGGGGCTAGGGGCCAGGGTCTAGAAAGCCAGCCCCCAGCCTCGAGTCGCCAGCCCCCATGCCTTTCTCTACGCAAGACACCATTGTCGCGATTGCGACCCCGCCGGGGCGTGGCGGGATTGGTGTGGTGCGCTTGAGTGGAGCCGAGGCGCTGGCAGTCTCGTCGTCGCTGATCACCCACTCGGGTCCACTGCAACCGCGTCACGCGACGTTCACCAGAATCGTCGACGGGATCGACCAGGTCGTCGTGACGTATTTTCCCGCACCCGCCTCCTACACCGGCGACGATGTGGTGGAGCTGAGTGCGCATGGGAGCCCCGTGGTGTTGGGCGCGATTGTCCGCGCGGCAATTGCGCGCGGCGCCCGTCCGGCGGAACCGGGGGAGTTCACGCTGCGCGCGTTCCTCAATGGCCGGATCGATTTGACGCAGGCGGAAGCCGTCAACGATCTCATCGATGCCTCAACGCCGCTCCAGGCGCGGGCGGCGTTCGATCAGCTCGACGGGACGCTGACGCGTGCGATCGCCGGCCTCGACGCGGCGTTGTTCGACGTGATCGCGCGGCTCGAAGCGTCGGTTGATTTTCCGGAAGAGGGCTATCACTTCGTCGAGCCGGCCGAGTTGGCGCAGGCGCTCGACGAACTGCTCCAGAGAACTGCCGCGCTGCTTGGTGACGCGCGTCGCGGGCGCCTGATTCGCGAAGGCTTGCAGATCGCGATCGTCGGCGAGCCCAACGTCGGCAAGTCGAGTCTGTTCAACGCGCTCGCAGGCGCGTCTCGCGCCATCGTCACGGACGTCCCCGGCACCACGCGCGACCTGGTCACCGAGGTCGTGGACATCGAAGGACTGCGTGTGACGCTGGTCGACACCGCGGGCCTGCGCGACACGAGTGACCCGGTGGAGATCGAAGGCGTCTCGCGCGCACACCAGGCGATGGCGGTGGCTGACCTGATTCTCAGAGTCGAGGATCGTTCACGCGCCCGAACAGCGCCGGTTGCATGTAAAAAACATAAAGTACTTTACGTTGCAAACAAGTCGGACCTGACGCCTGTCTGGAATGATGATCGCGCTGTGTCGGTGTCGGCCGCTACCGGGATCGGCCTCGATGACTTGCGCCACCGCATCGTCTCCGCCCTGGATGTCGAGCTGTTGCGCGACCGACCCGCGATTACCAACATTCGACACGTCGCGCTGGTGGATCGTGCGCATCAGGCTCTGACGCGCGCGCGCGCGGCAGCACTCGCCGAGGGCGGCGCGCTATCGGAAGAATTCGTGCTCGCGGATTTGTCAGATGCGCGCGCGGCGTTCGAGGAAATCAGCGGACGCAGGGCGCCGGGTGATTTGCTCGAACATATCTTCGCGAAGTTTTGCATCGGAAAATGAAACGACTCACCACAGAGGACACAGCG
Organism: Acidobacteriota bacterium; assembly: GCA_043759095.1. Taxonomy (GTDB): domain Bacteria; phylum Acidobacteriota; class Vicinamibacteria; order Vicinamibacterales; family CAVVIG01; genus CAVQFC01. Next base: position 13,473 of record JAYVMG010000512.1, read on the forward strand.
GACCCGGAGGAAGAAGCCATTTGGATCCTTCCACTGTGTCCCCCGCGTCCCCAATGGTGAAGCGCTTGGACATGAAAAACAACTTCGACGTAATCGTGATCGGCGCGGGGCACGCGGGCTGCGAAGCGGCGTTTGCCGCGTCGCGGCTTGGCGCGCACGTCGGGCTCTGCACGTTGACGACCGACACGGTCGCCCATATGCCATGCAATCCGGCGATCGGCGGCACCGCCAAGGGTCATCTCGTGCGCGAGATCGACGCGCTTGGTGGCCTGATGGGTCGAGCGATCGATGCGACCGGCATTCAGTTCAAGCTGCTCAACCGCAGCCGGGGTCCCGCCGTGTGGTCGCCGCGCGCGCAGGCTGACAAGAAAACCTACGGGCGATGGGTGAAGTCGGCCCTCGATGCCGAGCCAAACATCGAGTGGATCATCGGCCGCGCGGGACGAATCATCGTTGAACACGGCCGCGTGTCCGGGCTCGCGCTCGAGGACGGTGACGCCTACGGCTGCAGAGCGCTGGTGATCACCACGGGCACGTTTCTGAACGGCCTCATCCACATTGGACCTGAACAGCATCCGTCTGGACGCGCGGGCGAACCGCCATCGCGCGAACTCGCCGAATCGTTGAAGTCCTTCGGGTTCGAGTGGGGTCGGCTGAAGACCGGGACGCCGCCGCGACTCGATCGCGAGAGCATCGATTTCGATCGATGTGTGGCTGACGGACGTTTCACGGTCGAGCGGGGCGACACGCCGCCGGTGCCGTTCTCGTTCCTGTCCGGGTCGATCGAACGCGATCAGACCGCTTGTTATCTGCTGCACACCAATGATCGTGTGCGCGATCTCGTGCGGGCCAACATCGATCGCTCGCCCCTTTTCAACGGACAGATTCGGGGGATCGGTCCACGCTACTGCCCCTCTCTCGAGGACAAGATTGTCAGGTTTCCTGACAAGGAGCGGCACCAGATTTTCCTCGAGCCAGAGGGCGTGGACGCCCGCGAGATTTATGTCAACGGCTTCTCGATGTCGCTTCCGCGCGACGTGCAGGCGGATCTGGTGCATGCCTTGCCTGGTCTTGAAGACGCCGTTCTTCTTCGGCCAGGCTATGCGGTCGAATACGACTTCATTCAGCCAACCGAGTTGACCCGCCGGCTCGAGACCAAGCGAGTCCCCGGGCTGTTTCTCGCCGGACAGATCAACGGCACGTCCGGTTACGAAGAGGCCGCCGCGCAGGGCCTGATGGCGGGTGCGAACGCGGCGAGCTGCGCATCGGTGGGTCCAGGGCTCGAGCTTGGCCGGCACGAGGCTTACGTTGGGATTCTCGTCGACGACCTGATTACGAAGGGTTGTCTCGAGCCGTACAGGATGTTCACGTCTCGAGCTGAACATCGGCTCCTGCTCAGAATTGACAATGCCGATCTCCGGCTCACGTCACGCGGCCGCGAGGCTGGGCTCGTCGATGATTTCCGCTGGGACAAGTTTCGCGCGCGGCAGCGTAGATTTTCACGGAATCTCGAGGTGCTCGATACAACGCTGGTCCGGACGGCGACCGGTGATCGTGTGGCGGCCAGCCAGCTGCTGCGTCAGCCTGAAATCAGGCTGGCAGACCTGATCAGCCAGGAGCGGCTTCCAGACTTCGAACTCCTGGCGTCAGACTCAGCTCTCGATCTTGCCAGCGCGGAAACCACCGTCAAGTACGCCGGATATCTTCGCCGGCAGGAGCGTGAGATCGAGCGCGCTCACAAGGACGAGCGAAGGCGTATTCCTCGCGACTTCCCATTCGAACGGGTCCCTGGACTCTCGCGTGAGGTCGTCCAGCGATTGACGCAAGTCCGCCCTGACACACTCGGGCAGGCGCTGCGGATTCCAGGCATCACCCCGGCCGCAGTCGCGGTGCTCGGTGCGTTTGTTGGCCGCCTGGCGGCTGCATCCCAATGACATCGCTTGAATTCAGAGATCGTCTGGCGAGGCGTACGCGCCGCGCCAAAGCTCCGCTCACTCTGGGTATGCTCGAACCGCTCGAGGCGTATTTCAGGTTACTCATGCAGTGGAACGCCAAAATCAATCTCACGGCTCTTCCTCTGGACGCTCCAACTGACGAAACATTTGACCGCCTCCTGGTCGAGCCGATTGCCGCGTCGCGTCAGATTGCCACCCAGACCGCGAGCCGGTTGGTCGACCTGGGATCCGGTGGAGGCTCGCCAGCGATACCCATGAAGATCGCTCGCCCTGCGCTGCGGCTGACGATGATCGAGTCGAAGGAGCGGAAAAGCGCATTCTTGCGTGAAGCGATCAGAATCCTCGGCTTGGCCGACACGACCGTTTTGACAGAGCGATTCGAAGCAGTTTCGACCATGCCCGAACACTCACAGATGGCAGATTTCGCTACCGTCAGGGCAGTCAAGGCGGATGAGGAACTCTTCGCGACGACGCGAGCGCTTTTGAAGGACGGGGGCTCTCTTCTACTCTTCAGGCCAGCCCATTCAGCGAGTGCCGACCCGGAGGGATTCAAGCGCGTGAGCACAGTGCCACTGATCGAGTCCCCGCCGAGTTTCTTGAGCACGTATCGGCGAGTGTTCCACGTGGAACAAAGCCGTTGACTGCCGTGCGCAGCCTCACTTATCCTCTTGGTTCGAAGATCCATCACGCCATACAAGTATTATCTGTCATATAACCAAAAATGGCTCGCATTGTAGCCGTCACGAATCAAAAGGGCGGGGTCGGCAAAACCACGACCACCATCAACCTTGCTGCATCTCTCGCCGTTGCCAATCGCCGCGTTTTGCTCGTCGACGTTGATCCGCAAGGCAATCTCACCAGCGGCGTCGGGCAAAAAGGTCTCGCCTCCCCCGCCGGCACGATCTACAACGCCCTGACGACGTTCGCGCCCACGACCAACGCGGCGCCGTTCATCATTCCGACCGCGATCGAGAATTTGAAACTGATCCCGGCCGATCGTCATCTGACCGGCGCCGAGATCGAAATGGTGACGCTCAGCGGACGCGAGGAACGTCTGCGCGCGCTGCTCGATTCAGCGCGCAATGATTTCGACTACATCTTCGTCGACTGTCCGCCGTCGCTCGGCCTGCTGACGCTGAACGCGCTCGTCGCGGCCGACGCCGTGCTGATTCCGCTGCACTGCGAATACTTCGCGCTCGAAGGACTCGCGGATCTCGTTGGCACGATGCGCCGCGTGCGCGCGTCGCTCAACCCGACGCTCGACATCGAAGGCGTGCTGCTCACGATGTTCGACGAGCGCACGAATCTCGGCCAGCAGGTGGCGAATGATGTGCGGCAGTTTTTCAAAGAGAAAGTGTTTCAGACCGTCATCCCGCGCAACGTCCGTCTCGGCGAGGCGCCGAGCCACGGGATGCCGGTGATTCTGTACGACGTCAAATCGCGCGGCGCCGAAGCGTACATCGCCCTCGCGCGCGAAGTGCTCGAACGCTCGGCTGCAACAGCCGCATAAGAACATAAGTCGCCACGAAGACACGAAGGCACGAAGAAGATCTAGATGTTTTCCTTCGTGGCTGTTTGAGACGGTAGCCCGATATGGAAAAACGCCCCGCGCTCGGCAAAGGTCTCAGCGCGCTCATCCCGGACTCCCCTGAACCCATCCGCGCGTCGCCGGTCGAGGCCGACATTGATCGTCTCTCGCCGAGTGACTTTCAGCCGCGCAATTACGTCGACGATGCGCGCCTTCAGGAACTGGCGCAGTCGATCAGGGCCAACGGCATCATCCAGCCGATTGTCGTGCGCCGCGTCGGCGATCGCTTTCAGATCATCGCGGGAGAACGCCGCTGGCGCGCCGCGAAAGTCGCCGGCCTTCTGCGCGTGCCGGTCGTCGTGCGCGACGTGGCGGCCGGTCAGGAGCAGTCGCTGCTGGAAATGGCGCTGATCGAAAACATCCAGCGCGAAGATCTGAATCCGATCGAAGAAGCACTGGCCTACCGGCGTCTCGCGGACGAGTTTCACCTGACCCAGGAAGTCATCGCCACCGCGGTCGGCAAGGATCGCGCATCCGTCGCCAATTTCCTGAGACTCCTGAGGCTTCCCGACGAAGTCC